>JANONH010000058.1:0-3617 GCA_031420735.1 Methylibium sp. | reverse complement strand
CACCATGCGCCCGGGCGCCGGCAGCACCAGCACCATGCCCGCCGACAACATGAACTCCGGCAGTTCGAGCGACGGCAGCATGCGTGCCCCGCGCAGCGACCGCAACTAAGCGCGACCTCCCTCGGCAGGGCTTTGGCCCTGCCCGACGGCGCCGCTGGGCCTTCACGGACAGCGGCGCCGTTTTTTACGTCGCCGGCTCGATTAGCGCTCGGTCGTGCGCCGCCGCAAAGCCGCCACCGCTTCTTGGCGCAGGCGCGCCTCGACGTCGTAGCTCGCGAACACCGCTTGCATCGGGCGTGTTTCGGGCAGCACGTAAACGATGCCGCCCGCGCGCGCGAACATCCGCTTCACGACGGTGTCGTAGAACTCCACCGGCACGTTGATGCAACCGTAGGAAATGCGGTTGTCGGCGGGGCTGCGCGAAGCCAGGCGCTGCAGGCGGTGTTCGGCCGGCTTGGAAGCCCGCACGCGGTGCATCGAAACGGCGGCCTCGTAGTCGACCCAGATGATGTCTTCACCCTGGGTGTTGCGCCCCGGCTCGACCACGAAGCGGCCGGCGGGCGTGGTGCGCTCGTGCGGCAACACATCGGCGAGCGCGCGCTCGCCGATGCCGGCTACCGAGTCGTCGCCGAATGCCAGGCCGAGCAGCACCGGCGTCGAGCCGAGCATGCGGCCGTTCTCGTCGAACACGAACAGGCCCGCCACGCGCTTGTCGATCACGGCGAATGGCAGGCCGCCCGCGTCGCCCGAATCGAGCGCCCAGTCGGCCAGCGCCTTGACGCTGCGCGGCGCTCGCTGGCCCGCCAGGTCGACACGGCGCAGCAGTGCCCCGGGCGCCTGATCCAGGCCCGAAGCAGCGTCTGCGACAGCCGCCCTTGCGGAATCGGCGGTCGGCATGATCTGCGGCAGTTCAGGCGGGTGCGTAGAAGGCGGCGCCGCCAGCGGCGCACTGCGGGCCTGCACGAGCGGCGCTTCCGTGCTGGCGGCGGCCGGCGTGCGCGACTCGCTCAGGTGCCACGCCAACCCCCCCGCGCCCGAGCCGACCAAGAGCGCCAGCGGCCAGGCCCAGGCGGCGGCGCGAAGCAAGGGCTCGAGCTTGGCGCGAGCCAAACGCCGCACACGCGCGCCGCGGACTCGGATTCGGACGCTTTCGACCCGGGCTTTGGCCCACAGCCGGGCGCCTGCGGACGCACCGCGCCCGCACAGCCGGGCGCCACCCGTCGCCGCCCGGTGCCATAGCGAGGTGCCTGCGGACGCGGCTCGGCCCCACAGCCGCTTGCCTTGGGGCGACGTGGCGTGCGCGCACAGGCCCGCGCCTCCTGCCCTCGCCTCGCTCCATAAGCGCACACCCCAAGCCGTCGTTCGAGCAAGAAGCCGCGCGCAGCCTGCTTTGGCCGAGCCATACGGCCGGCCAGCGTCAGACGCGACACGCCGACGCACTTGGCCGGCTTCGGGTGCAAGCCGATCGTGCAGCCGAACGCAGCCCGCCGCGACTCGGCCCGCAAGCCTTCCGCCTTCTGACGCGGCTCGCACCAGCAGCCGGCCGGCTTTGGGAGCAGCCTGGGCCCATCGGTGGGCAAATTGCCTTGGCATTCGGTGCCACAACCAGGCCCCTCGGGGCGCGTCCCCGGCCTTGCAGCGAGTGACCGCCGCGATGGCCCGCAGCGTGACCGCCTGGGCGGCCCGCCACATGCGCCGTGTTGCCTCGATCACCCGGTGGCCCTTCGTGGAGCGGCGCGCTTGTCGGCGCCACCTACAGCGCGCTGCGGGCAATCGGCACGCCCGCGAGCGCCGGGTCGGGCCCGGCAGGCCCGGCCGACTTAGCAGGCCCGGCAGGCCCGCTCGACCCGTGCGGCTCGCTCGGCGCCGCGGGCCGCAGCTCGCGCCAGGGTTCGCGCGCCAGTAGCAGCAGCAGCGCAGCGCCGAGCAGTGGCAAGGCGGTCGGCACCAGGGCGGCGGCGTCGGCCCACGCGCCGCGGGCGGCGGCCAGCGGGCCGAGCCAGGCGCCGATCGGCTCAGCGTAGTGGCGCAGGTGCATGAGCAGCAGCAGCGGAGCGAGCCATGCGCCCCAACGCGCCAGCCGCACTGCCGAGCGGCCGAGCACGGCGGCGCCGGCCAGCAAGAACAGCGCCGAGCCCACGAACACGAGCGTGAACAGGGTCTCGGCAATCGGCTGCGCAGCGCCGAGCGCCCCTGGCCACAGCCGGTAAGGCAACCAGGCCAGGGACAGCAGCGCCAGCAGCACGGCCACCGAACGCGCGCGAGTCGGGGCGTGTGAGTCGGTGACGCTGCCGTCGCTCGAGAGGCGCTTCATGAACGGAATGAGCGCAATGCAGGCAAGGCCCAGGATCGCGTCGAACAGCATCGTGCGCGGGTAACCCCAGGCTTCGATGGCAATGCCCTGCCACGTGGACGAGTAGGCGATGGTGAGGTTCATGAGCGCCATGTAGGCGGTGAACTGCGTGGCCGCGACCCGGGGGTTGGTCACGTCCATGAAGATTGCGGTGCGCGTGCCGTACATGAGGCCGTTGAACACGCTGTAGACGAGGGTGGCGATCCACAGCGCCGTCACCAGCGCCACCGGCACCGCGGGGCGTGCCGCGCTCATTTGCGCCACCGGCATGACCCAGCCGTGATCGGCCAGCACCTGCATCAGGTAGAGCACCGGCAGCGCGGTGAGCACGGTGTAGAGGGCCAGCAGGCGCCGACGACCCCAGCGGTCGGAGAGCAGGCCGCCAAGGACGCAGAAGCCCGCGCCGACCACGGTGGACCACAGGGCGAGCCAGGCCACCTGGTCGTCGTCCAGGCCCAATTCGACCGCGAGGTTGGACTGCAGCGAAAGGCCCAGGCACATGGCGCCGGCCGGCAGCAGCGCGAAGCCCAGGCCGCTGAAGGCGCCGCGCGTGCCGAGAAATGAGCGAAACGAGTCGACGGCGAAGTCGCGCATCTCGCGGCCCGCGGCCCGCAGCTTGGAACCCACGACCACGGCGCGCGCCGCATACGGCGCCTCTTTCATGGGCAGCACGACCAGGGCGGTAACGGTCAGCAGACAGGCGGCAACGAAAAAGAAGGTCGGCTGGAAACCCGTGTAGCCGCTCATGAACAAGACGCCACTGCCGCCGATGGTCTGGCCCAGCGCCGCACCGCCGAACATGAGGCCGCTGGCGAGGCCCCGTTCGTCTTGGTGCAGGCTGCCCACGGCGAGCGCGTCGATTGCCACGTCTTGCATGGCGCCAAAGGTGTTGTGCACCAGCAGGATCGCGGTGAAGAGCCCCAGTTGTTCGGGCAGCTTCAACGTCACGGTGGAGAGCAGCGTGGCCACCATGAAGAGCTGGGTCACGAGGATCCAGCCACGGCGCCGACCGAGCCGCTCGGAGGCGAAGACGTCGATCACCGGCCCGAAGGCCCACTTGAAGGCCCACGGCAGGTAAAAAGAGCCGACGAAAGCGCCGATCTCGGCCGGGCCGACGTCTTGGCGGCGCAACTGCGTGGCCACCGCCGTGGCGGCAAAGCCGAGCGGAATGCCCTCGGTGATGTAGAGAAAGAAGAAGGCGGCAAGCCGCCCGTTCTTGGTGGCGAGCAGGTTGGGAAGGCGCATGGCCCGAGCGTCGCCGGGC
>JANONH010000057.1:0-1987 GCA_031420735.1 Methylibium sp. | reverse complement strand
AGCAGCGCGACGTCGCCGGCCGGTTGGCTGATCGTGCCGCTGGCTCGGCTGAGCGACACCACGCGCGCCCCGAGCGGCTCGAGCATTTGCTCGCCGAGCGTGTGCCCGCGCGCGGCGCTGCTTTCGCCAAGCGTGACGCTCTGCAGCCGCGCCTGGTGCATTTCGTCCACCGTGTCGTCGTCGGCGCCGTGGAAATAACCGCGCAGCAGACCGTAGCGCGCATCTCGCTGGTCTTGCACGACGCGAATCACGCGTCGCATCGGCACCCCGACCAGCGCGAGCACATGCGAAGCCATCATGAGCGATCCTTCGATGGCTTCGGGCACCACTTCGGTCGCCCCCGCGGCCTGCAGGCTCTCGAGGTCGCTGTCGTCGAGTGTGCGCACGATCACGGGCACGGCGGTCGCATGGGAGCGAACCAGGTGCAAGATCTTCAAGGCCGAGGGTGTGTCCTGGAAGCTCACCACCACCGCCGTCGCGCGTGCCAGCCCGGCTGCCATCAGGCTGGGTAGCCGGGAGGCGTCGCCGAACGCGACGCGCTGCCCTGCGGCAGCCGCCTGCCGCACACGGTCGGGGTCGAGGTCGAGGGCCAGGTACGGAATGTTTTCGGCGTCCAGCAGGCGCGCCAGGTTCTGGCCGCTGCGCCCGTATCCGCAGATGATGACGTGCGCTTCGGTGCTGATTGCGCGCTTGGCGATCGAGGTGACCGCGAGCGATTGTTGAAGCCAGTCGCTGGCGGCCAGGCGCATGACGATGTGGTTGCTGTAGAGCACGATCATCGGCGTCGCCAGCATCGAGAGCACCATCGAAGCCAGCACCGGGCCCTGCAAGGCAGCCGGCAGCAGCTTGCTCTGGCCGGCAAGCTGCAACAACACGAACCCGAACTCGCCCGCTTGCGCCAAGTAGAGCCCGGTGCGCAGGGCCACGCCGGCCGACGCGCCGAAGCCGCGCGCCAGCGCCGTGATCAAGCCGAACTTGAACAGCACCGGGCCGGTCGTGAGCAGTGCGACCAGTGGCCACTGATCGCGAATCGCACGCCAGTCGAGCTTCATGCCAATCGTGATGAAGAACAAACCGAGCAGGACGTCGTGGAAGGGCCGGATGTCGGTCTCGACCTGGTGCTTGAATTCGGTCTCCGCAATCAGCATGCCGGCGACGAACGCGCCCAGCGCCAAAGACAGGCCCGCGAGCTCCGTGAGCCAGGCCAGGCCGAGCGTGACCAGCAGCAGGTTGAGAACGAACAGTTCCTCGCTACGACGGCGGGCCACCAGGGTGAGCCACCATCGCATCACGCGCTGCCCGCCCACCAGCAGCACGGTGAGCAGGGCGGCCGCCTTGAGCGCGGCCAGCAGCAGGACGCGCGGCGTGCTGTCGGCGCCACCGTCGAGGTTTTGGCCGAGCGCGGGGATCAGCACCAGCAGCGGCACGACCGCCAGATCTTGAAACAGGAGAATGCCCATGACGCGCCGGCCGTGTTCGGTTTCCAGCTCGAGTCGGTCGGACATCAACTTGACCACGATCGCGGTGCTGCTCATGGCCAGCGCGGAGCCCAGCGCGATGGCGCCCTGCCAGCTCAAGCCCCACGGGCGCCCGCCCAGTTCGAGCGCCCACGCGAGCGCGGCGTTGAAGGCGAAGGTCACCAGGATGGTCAAGCCCACTTGCGAAAAGCCAAGACCAAAGACAAGCGTCCGCATGCTGCGCAGCTTGGGCAAATTGAACTCGAGCCCGATGACGAACATCAGGAACACGACGCCGAACTCGGCCAGGTATTGCATGCCGCGCGAGTCGCCGGCCAGGGCGAGCGCATGCGGGCCGATCAGGACGCCCACCGCGAGGTAGCCGAACATCGGCGGCAAGCGCATCGAGCGGCACACCGCCACGCCGAGCACGGCGGCGACCAGGTAGAGCAGGGCCAGTTCGAGCGTGGAGACCATTGGAAGCGTGTTTGCAGTGAGCCATGCCGCGACGAAGGCCGCGCTTAGGAGCC
>JANONH010000056.1:0-1682 GCA_031420735.1 Methylibium sp. | reverse complement strand
TCGGCGCCGAGACGGCAGCTGCCACCGACGAACCACGCACCGGTGCCGGTTTCGTGGCGCTGTTCGCGCCATCGATCTATTGCTCGCAGGGCTTCGGCCACAATCGGCGGCATGAGTTTTCCCCTCGCATCTCTGGGCGGCGAGGCCGCCGCTCCAAGCGCCTCGGGCAGCGGTCCGGCGCCTCGCTGGTTGTTGCATCTGGCCGTCGTGTTCGGCGCGGTCTTTTGGCTGCTGGCGCTGCTCGCACTCACGACGCACGATCTCGGCGACCCCGCCTGGTCGACCTCCGGCATCGGGGTCGAGGTGCACAACCGCGCCGGTCTGCTCGGTGCGTGGTTCTCCGACATGGCCTTGTTCTTGTTCGGACACTCGGCCTGGTGGGTCTTGCCGATCACGGCGCGCGCCTGGCTGGGCGCCCTGGCGCGCATGCTGCGCCACGAGGAGGCGAGGGCACTGCCGGGCCTGCCGCGTCCGGCTTGGCTGTTCTGGTTCGGGCTGGCCTTGGTGGTCTCGGCAAGCTGTGCGCTGGAATACACGCGCCTCTACGACTGGGAGTCGCGGCTGCCCGGCGGGCATGCCGGGGGCATCGTTGGCTACGTACTCGGCAGTGGCAGCATGCGGGCCATCGGTTTCACCGGCTCGGGCGTGTTCTGGATCGCCGCCTTGGTGGTCGGCCTGCCGCTGGCGCTGCATTTCTCCTGGGCGCTTGCCGCCGAGCGGCTGGGTGCGGCGTTCGAAGGCGTGCGTGAGAAGCGCCAGGAGCGCATCGACCGCGAGGAGGACGTGCGCCTGGGCGAACAGGCCTTGCGCGAGCGCGAAGAGGTGGCGCAAACCGAGCGCGCGCAGGTCGAGGAGCATGTGCCCCTGGTGATCGCCACGCCGCTTGCCGAGTTGCCGCGCAGCGAGCGCGTGGCCAAGGAAAAGCAGAAGCCTCTGTTCACCGAACTGGCCGACACCAAGCTGCCGCAGGTCGAACTGCTCGATGCCGCGCAGGGCAGGGTGGAATCGGTCTCCGCCGAAACCTTGGAAATGACCTCGCGCCTGATCGAGAAAAAGTTAAAGGACTTCGGCGTCGAGGTGCGCGTGGTGGCGGCCTCGCCGGGGCCGGTGATCACGCGCTACGAAATCGAGCCGGCCACCGGCGTGAAGGGCTCGCAGGTGGTGGGCCTGGCCAAGGACTTGGCGCGCTCTCTTTCGCTCGTGAGCATCCGCGTGGTCGAAACCATCCCGGGCAAGAATTACATGGCGCTGGAGCTGCCCAACGCCAAGCGCCAGATGATCCGGCTGGCCGAGATCCTGGGCTCGCAGGCCTACAACGACGCCAGCTCCATGCTCACCATCGGACTGGGCAAAGACATCGTCGGCCATCCAGTGGTTGCCGACCTGGCCAAGATGCCGCACTGCCTGGTGGCCGGCACCACGGGCGCGGGCAAGTCGGTTGGCATCAACGCCATGATCCTGAGCCTGCTCTACAAGGCCGAGGCGCGCGATGTGCGCCTCATCCTCATCGACCCGAAGATGCTGGAGATGAGCATCTACGAGGGCATTCCGCACCTGCTCTGCCCGGTCGTGATCGACATGAAGCAGGCGGCCAACGCGCTCAACTGGGGCGTGGGCGAAATGGAGCGCCGCTACAAGCTCATGAGCAAGCTGGGTGTGCGCAACCTGGCCGGCTACAACAA
>JANONH010000055.1:0-5452 GCA_031420735.1 Methylibium sp. | reverse complement strand
TTGCCGCCCAGCAGCCGCAAGTGACCGCGGCCGCGCGCGACCGCGGTCTCGAAGGTGAACCAGGCGTCGAGCACGCCGCCGGCTTCGTTGGCCTGACCCTCGACCTGGAACGCGCGCGGCGCGGTGTCGGCCAGCCGCGCCAGCAGCATGGCGCGGATCGCCTCGGGCCCCTCTTGCGTGCTGATGTTCCAGGTGAAGGCGACGAGGTCGCGCCAGTAGCTCTCGGGGGCGAACAGCGCTGCGGCGGCGTCGACGTCGCCGCGCTCCAGGGCGCCGGAAAAATCGGCCAGCCACGCGCTCGCGCGTTGGGTGGGGTGGGTCGCCAGATCGGTCATCGGGGGGTCTCCGTTGGGGTTATGAACGCGCGGCTTCGGTGCAGCTCGGGCTCGGGCCGACTCTTGGGGCGCGGCGGGCGAAGCGCCATAGCGTAAACCCGTGGGCTCGCGAGCTTTGCGCCCGACGCTTTCTCTCTGGCACTTACAAAGACTCACGGCGCGCGCCAATGCGGCGGTTTGCCGCCATGGTGCAATGCGGCCGATGAAGACCCAGTCCACCGCCATTGCCCTGCTCCTGACGCTCGTGCTGGGCGCTTGCGCCACGCGACCCACCGGCGGCCCGGGCCGCCCTGCGGCAGGCGCCGGTGCCGGCGTGTTCCTGCCGTCGTTTGGCGGGCTGTTCGGCTCTGGGCTGTCGCCTGCGCTCGAAGCGCAGCGCGGCCGGCTTGCCGAGACCTTGAAAGGCACGCCGGTGGCGGTCGAGGCCACCGCCGACAAGCGCCTGCGCGTCGAGGTGCCGGGCAAGTTTTCGTTCGACCCGGGCCTCGCCGTCGTGAAGCCGCCGCTCGCGGCCGTGCTCGACCAGCTTGCCACCGGCTTCAAGCCGCACGCCGCCGTCACCGAGCTGCGCGTGGCCGTGCCGGTGGACGACAAGGCGCCGCCGCTCTTGCTGCAAGAGCGCAGCGCCGCGGTGCGCGACTACCTGGTGGGGCGCGGCGTGCCGCTGTCGCGCATCGTGGCCAGGGTGCGCGCGCCGGGCGAGGCGCTCGAGATCGCGCTGAACGACCGGCCGCTGAACAAATAGACGCTCGCGCGGCCAGCGCCGCGCGGGGCACCGCCGGCTTTAGGCGGCGGCCAGGCCCGTGAGCAGCGGGTCGCCCGCATGCCGCGGACGGTAGGCGCTGACGCGCCGGGCGATTTCGGCGATGTGCTCCGGCGTGGTGCCGCAGCAGCCGCCTGCGATGTTGAGGAAGCCGGCCGCTGCAAAGCCGCCCACCAGGGCGCCGGTGATGTCGGGCGTCTCGTCGAAACCCGTCTCGCTCATCGGGTTGGGCAGGCCGGCATTGGGGTAGCAGGAAATGAAGGTGTCGGGCGCGACCTTGGCCAACTCTTCGATGTAGGGGCGCATGAGTGCTGCGCCGAGCGCGCAATTGAGGCCCACCGCGAGTGGCCGCGCGTGGCGCACCGAATTCCAGAAGGCGCTCACGGTCTGGCCGCTCAGGATGCGCCCGGAGGCGTCAGTCACGGTGCCGGAGATGATGACGGGCAGGCGCTCGCCAGTGGCTTCGAACAACTCGTCGATAGCGAAGATGGCGGCTTTGGCGTTGAGCGTATCGAAGATGGTTTCCACCAGCAGCAGGTCGGCGCCGCCTTCGAGCAAGCCCTCGGCCTGCTCGTAGTAGGCCGCACGCAGAGCCTCGAAGCTGGTGTTGCGCGCCGCGGGGTCGTTGACGTCGGGGCTGATGCTGGCGGTGCGCGGCGTGGGGCCGAGCGCGCCGGCCACGAAGCGGGGTTTGTCGGCGCTGCTGAATTTGTCGCAGGCGGCGCGCGCCAGCCGGGCGGCCACGACGTTCATTTCGCGCGCCACTTCGGCCAGGCCGTAGTCTTCTTGCGCCACCGATGTGGCGCCGAAGGTGTTGGTCTCGATCAGGTCGGCGCCGGCTGCGAGATAGCCCTCATGGATCTCGCGTATGACGTCCGGGCGCGTGAACTGCAGCAGCTCGTTATTGCCCTTCAAATCTTTGGGGTGGTGCTTGAAACGCTCGCCGCGGTAGTCGGCTTCGCTGAGCTTGTAGCGCTGGATCATGGTGCCCATGGCGCCGTCGAGGATCAGGATGCGCTGGCGCAGCAGCTCGGGCAACTGGGCACCGCGGGTGTAGGCAAGCGTCTTCATCGCGCCGATTGTAGAAAGGACGAGGCGAGCAATTCACCATAGGGCCGTGCCCTTGCCGGGCGGTGCGGGTCGAGCGGCGCACGACACCCAGGGCCTTGGCGCAGCATGCCGCAACGCGCAAACCCGACCAGCGGCTGCGCGCGCGCCGAGCGCAAGTGAACAAATGTGGCAAGTTGCACATCGCGCTTGGCCCGAGGACGGCGCGGCGCCCGCGCTCATGCCGGGTACCAGAAATTGCTCGGTCGCCGCACCGTCCTCGGGCCCGGTGAGACGGTGTTTTTATTTACGCGGTGAACGAATTTCGGCAATGGGCCTGTTTGCAGACCGCCGTTGTCATCCGTTTAAACGCCAAACCGTGTCAGTGCAGCACGACGGGCTGGTGCGCCAGCGTGGTGTAGCCGGCCAGGAAGGCGTCGATCTCGTCGGTGCCAGGCTCGCTTTCGATCAGCGCTTCGACGCCGAGCTTGAAGTGCTCCGCCATCTCGCCTTCAAGGAACAACTCCTTGCGAGCGAACTTGTCGACGATTTCGTAGCCGCCGCGGCTGCGCTGCGAGGTGTTGGCATCGCCCGCTTCGGTGTCGTCTGCTGCGACGATGAACTGAACCACCGCGTAACTGTCCGAGTTGTAGACCATGTGCATGAAGAACTCCTGTTCCCTATACGAGGTGGTGCTGCCGAACCCGGATTCAAGGCCGCGACGCATCGGGTGATTTATGGGACTTTTGCTTCACGCAATAGTTCCAGAGCGTCCCCCTTGCCGTCTGTCAGACGAACCCGCACCGGCAAATAGGAACGGGCCGCGTCGAGCCAAAATTCCGCCAGCGTGTCGTAGGGGCCTTCGGGCACGCGCACGAAGCGCAGCGCCGACACGCTGCCCTCGGGCGTGGCCACCGCGTCGCGCCCTTCGTAGCGCAGAGACCAGAGGTGCGAGTCGCCGCGCGCGCCCACCACCGCCACCTCGAAGCGCTCGCCCACGCGGTGTGGCTGGCGCCAAGCGCCGGCGATGGCCGCGAGCTGCAGCATGACGCTCAGGCGGTCTTGCACGCCGGCCAACAGCGGCAGCTCGGTGCTCGGGCCGGAAAAGGTGATCTTGCCGGCTTGACGCTGGAAGTTGGCGGCCTGCTCGCCGCGGCGCAGGCGCTTGTCGGTAAAACGCTCGGGCGCCAGGCCGGCCGCGTCGAAGCCGCCCCGGCTGGTCTGCACGATGAGCGCGCCGAAGATTGGCAGCCGGCCTTCGAGCGTGAGCACGTACGAGCGCATGCCCTGCGGGCGCCAGTCGAGTTCGCCCGTCCCGACAATGCCGCTGCGGCTCATGCGGTAGAGCACGCGCGCCGCCGGCGGAATGCGGGTGGCGTAGATGGGTGGGGCCGGGCCCGCTGGCGGCGCGCCGGTCTGGGCTTCGGACGATACGGCTTCGCCAGCGTCCGCCGCCGACGCCGCGGCGCTGGCGGGCAGGGCACTCGGCGAAGCAGTGCCGGTGCGAAGCAGAGCAGCCGGTGCAGCCAGTGCAGCCGGTACGGACGGTGCGGACGGTGCGACCGATGCAGCCCGAGCGGCCGGTGCAGCGCCGGCAGCCGACGCTGCGATGCGCAGTGGTGCGGCTGGCGTGGCCGCTTGTTCTGGCGTCGGTGCAGCCGCGGACTCCAGCACTTCGGCAGCGCCTGCGGGCCCTGCGTGCGCGACCGCCGGCATCGGCGCGGAGTCCGGCGTTGGCGCAGAAGAGTCGGGTGTCGGCGCGGGCTGGCCAAGCCGCAGTGGCCTGAGCCTGGGCCGCGCCGCATCGGGCTGCAGTGGCGCCGCGTCGGCGCCGACGGTCGACTCGAGCACCGACTCGGCCAAGCCCTGCCCTGCGCCGGGGCTTGGCGCGAGCGGGGCCGCGATGCGCACGACGGAAGCCGTCGGCACTGTCGCTGCCACCGCTGTCGCCGCTGGCACCGCTGGCACCTCAGCGCGCGCGAGCAAGGCCGTGGTTTCGGCCGGCGCGGGCAACGGCTCGGCTGCGCCGGCATGGGTGGCGTTGCCGCGCGCAGCAACGCCGGGCGGCACGGCAGCGACCCACACCGCGCGCGGGGCGTTGGCGGGCGGCGCAGGGGCTGCCAGCGCGGGCGCCAAGCCGGCGAGGGCGGCCCAATGCGCGCCGGCCACCAGCAGTGCCAAGCCGGCGAGCGCCCAAGGGCCGCGCTTATTCATGAGCCTCCCAGTGAGCGTCCAAATCTAGAATCCTGCGCTTGACCGAAGCTGCTTGTCGTGCGGCGATTATGAAAGGCGCCCGTGCTCAATGACATTCCCCGCACCGTGAAGATCGCCACCGTGTGGCTGCTGCTCGGCGCGGCGGTTTTCCTCGGCTTTCAAGCCCACGAAGCGCGGCAGCAGCGACTCGGTTTCTCGTTCGAGGCGGGCGTGGTCGAACTGCGGCGCGGCGCCGACGGTCACTACCACTGGCCGGGCACGCTCAACGGGCGGCCGCTCGAATTCCTGGTCGACACCGGGGCCAGCCGCAGTGCCGTTTCGGCCTCGCTGGCGCAGGAACTCGGTCTCGAGGAATTTGGCAGCATCCAAGCGCAGACAGCCGCGGGCCCAGTGCGCGCGCGGCTGGCACGCGCCGACTTGGCGCTCGAAGGGGGCGTGCAGGTGCAGCGCCTGCCGCTGATGGTCCTGCCCGGCCTGGGCGACGTGGCCTTGCTCGGCATGGACGTGCTCGGGCGCCTGCGCCTGCAGCAAACCGGCACCGTGTTGCGAATCGAGCCCGCCGCAGAGCCCTGATGAGAGGGTGTGAACCAATCCGTCATGCCCGCTCGTGTCGCCATATCGCGCCCACTCGGCGTTGCAAATGCTCGCCGTAGCCCGAGCTACGGCTGTGCTTTGCGCCTTGATTGCGCGCAACCCCGCGCCCCGCTCGGACACGCCGGATTAATTCACACCCTCTGAGCGCGGCGTTGCGGCCAGCGGGAGCCAGCGTAGTGTTGCATTCGGTTTAGAACTTGAGCGGTTGTTCGCCCGAATGACATCCTGCAGAAAGTCACTTGGTTCAGATGAACGGCTTGGGTTTGGTGTTGTGATGAGCGATGTCTCCGTCGATGGCCGAGACCAGTTCGGCCACGCCGGTGAACACGCCTCGGCGCAGCCGATGTCGGCGATCGGGTGCAGCGCCTTGTCCTTCGGCGTCTGGCGATCGATCTGCCTGAGGAACTTCAGCCACTCGACGTGCGTGTGTCGCTGCTGACACTGACCAATGACTTCGCCGTTGAGGATGTTAAGTGCGGCGAACAGCGTGGTCGTGCCG
>JANONH010000054.1:0-6923 GCA_031420735.1 Methylibium sp. | reverse complement strand
CGCTGCCGGTCCTGCAGTCCACGGCGGCGGCGCCCGCCGAGCCGTGGCCCGGCGAGCCGCCAACCTCCCCGAGCGCCGCACCGCAGGCTTTGCCCAATGCGCAGCAAGCCCTAACCACTGCGCAACCAGCCCTAAATGCCGCGCAACACGCCCTGCCTGCTGCGCAACCAGCCTTGCCCGCCACTGCCACTGCCACTGCCTCGCCAGCGGCCGAGCCGCCGCCGGCTCCGGTGGCCGACGGCAAGCCCGAGCAGGCGCGCACGAGCGCGGCGCGGGGTTGGTGGGTCCAGCTCGGTGCATTCCGCGACCGCGGCGGCGCCGAAAGCTTCCAGCAGCGCGTGGCGGGCGAACTCGATTGGCTGAGCCCGCTGCTGGCGGTCATTCGCGACGCACCGCTCTATCGCCTGCAAGCGGGGCCCTATGCTTCGCGCGACGAAGCGCAAAGCAGCGCGCAGCGCGTGCGCGAACGCCTGCAACTGGTGCCGCTGCTGATCGAGCGGCGCTAATTGAAAGCCCGAAAACGGCGGGCGCCCTGTGCGGCCCTCCTCAGGCGCTGAGGCTGTCGCGCACGCGCTGCAGACGGGCCTTGGCGTCGTTGGCGACGTCGCGAATGGCCGGCTTGTCGATGAGATCGACCATGGTCTGCGGGTCGATGAAAGCCACCGTGATGTGGCCCTCGGCTTCCTGGCGCACCACCACATTGCACGGCAGCAGCAGGCCGATGTCGGGCTCGGCTTGCAAGGCCTTGTGCGCCAGCGGCGGATTGCAGGCGCCGAGGATGCGGTAGGGCCGCACGTCCTCGCCGAGCTTGGCCTTCAAGGTGGCCTGCACGTCGATGTCGCTGAGCACGCCGAAGCCCTCGGCCTTCAGTGCCGCGATGACTTGCATCACCGCGGCGTCGAACGGCGTGTCGAGCCGGGTGTGGAAACCGTACATGGCAATCTCCGGTGGAGGACAAGTTGGGCCGGGCGCCGGCAGCGCACGATCCTTACATTGCATCACGAGCACCAGGCTCGGGCCATGACCTGGATCAGACGCGAGGGCGGCGAGCCCAGCCGCCGCCCTACTTCGAGGTGGGCATCGCGAACTCGGCGCCCTTGGGCGTGCTCTGTGGCCAGCGCTGCATCACCGATTTCTGCCGCGTGTAGAAGCGCACGCCCTCTTCGCCGTAGGCGTGCATGTCGCCAAACAGGCTGTTCTTCCAGCCGCCGAAGCCGTGCCAGGCCATCGGCACCGGGATCGGCACGTTGATGCCCACCATGCCGACTTCCACGCGCCGGGAGAACTCACGCGCCACGTGGCCGTCGCGCGTGAAGCAGGCCACGCCATTGCCGAACTCGTTGGCGTTCACGAGCTGCAGCGCGGCGGCGAAGTCGGGCACCCGCACGCAGGCGAGCACCGGCCCGAAGATTTCTTGGCGGTAGATGCCCATGGCCGGCGTGACATGGTCGAACAAGGTGCCGCCGACGAAGAAGCCGTCTTCGTGCCCCGCCACCTTCAGGCCGCGGCCGTCAACCACCAGGGTCGCGCCCTCGGCGACACCCTGGCCGATGCAGGCCTCGATGCGCTCCTTGGCCTGACGCGTGATGACCGGGCCCATTTCCACGTCCGCTCGCATGCCGTTGCCCACCTTGAGGGCCCGCGTGCGCTCAGCCAGCGCCGGCATGATGCGTTCGGCCACGTCGCCGACCAGCACCGCCACCGAGATCGCCATGCAACGCTCGCCCGCCGAGCCGTAGGCGGCGCCCACCAGCGCGTCCACGCTCTGCTCGAGGTCGGCGTCGGGCATCACCACCATGTGGTTCTTCGCGCCGCCGAGCGCCTGCACGCGCTTGCCATGCCGCGCGCCGGTCTCGTAGATGTAGTGCGCGATCGGCGTGGAGCCGACGAAACTGATCGCCTTCACGTCCGGGTGCTCGAGCAGCGCATCCACCGCCAGCTTGTCGCCCTGCACGACGTTGAACACGCCCGCGGGCAAGCCGGCGCGTACAAGCAACTCGGCCATGAAGATCGAGGGCGAGGGATCGCGCTCGCTCGGCTTCAAGACAAAGCAGTTGCCGGTGGCCAGCGCCACCGGGAACATCCACATCGGCACCATCACCGGAAAATTGAAGGGCGTGATGCCCGCGACCACGCCCAGCGGCTGGCGCAGCACCCAGTTGTCGATGCCGCCCGAGACCTGTTCGGTAAAGGCGGTCTTAAGCAACTGCGGCGCACCGCAAGCGAACTCGACGATCTCGATGCCGCGCATCACCTCGCCCTGCGCGTCGCTGAAGACTTTGCCGTGTTCGGCGGTCAGCATCGCGGCCAGCGTGTTGCGCTCTTCGTTGAGCAGTTGCAGGAACGTCTGCAGCACGCGCGCGCGCCTGAGCGGCGAGGTGTCGGCCCAGGCCGGGAAGGCCGCCTGGGCTGCGGCCACTGCCGCGTTGACTTCGGCGGCGCTGGCCAGCGCGACCTGGCGTGCCATGGCGCCGGTGGCGGGGTCGAACACCGGCTGCTTGCGACCGCTGTTGCCGGGCACACGCTCGCCGGCGATGTAATGGCCGATGTCGGCAACGGCGGTGAAGGCTTCGGGCGCACCCATGGTCGATCTCCTTTGGACTGGCAACACCCCGAGGGTAGGCCGGTGGACGCCGCCTGAACAGCCTCGTCGGCCGACTTCATGATTCATTCGGGTGAACAATGAGCGGGCGAATCGCGCCCCGGCCCCCACTGCGAAGGCGCCGACGCTCGATGCCGCCAGCTTTGCGCTTTGGCGACTGACACCGGCGTGCTGGCGGCGCGCGACGGCAGGCCCTGAGCCACGTGTTCGGTGCAGCTTGCGCCGAGCGCCACAGGCCACGCCGCCGGGGCCAAGGGCAAAAAAAACCCACCCCGTCGGGGTGGGTTTCAGCGAAGTCATTCCGGGGAAAGACATCGTTGGGACCGGTGCTTGCGCGTGACAGCGTTCGACAAAATGTAGGTCCTGGCACATCTCGTGCCCATCCCCAATACGTAGGAGGGTCAAGCGCCGCGGTTCGTGCTGGCGTGCCTCTGGCCTCTGGCGGGCCCGCAGCCCCGGCCCGCAGTCTCATTTTGTAGCCCGGCCTCGCAGCGGGCTGCGGTCACAATGGCCGCCACATGCATCGGCGCGACCTTCTCGCTCGCTTCGGGGGCGGCGCCGCGGCGCTCGCGCTCGGCAGCCTCTTCGCGCGCGCGGCCGGCAGCGGCGATGAGCGCGGCCTGCTGCTCGCCAACCAGGACGACCCCTTCACCCTCGGCGTGGCCAGCGGCATGCCACTGGCCGACAGCGTGGTGCTCTGGACGCGGCTCGCACCGCGCCCGCATGAGCCGCTCGGCGGCTTGCCCGATGCTCCCATCGCGGTGCGTTGGGAGCTGGCCGACGACCCCGGCTTTTCGCGCGGCCTGCGCAGCGGCTCGCTGCTGGCCCGCCCCGAGCATGGGCACAGCGTGCATGTCCTGGTCGATGCCTTGCCGAGCGGGCGCAGTTTTTTCTACCGTTTCATGGCGGGCGACGCCGCCAGCCCCGTCGGCCGCACGCGCACCGCACCCGCACCGAACGCCGAGGTGGGCCGCTTGCGCGTCGCCGTGGCCTCCTGCCAGCATTACGAGCAGGGCGCGTTTCGCCTGCAGCGCGAGATCGCCGAGCGCGACCTGGACTTCGTGCTGTTCGTCGGCGACTATCTCTACGAGGGCAGCAATGCGCGCTATCGCCTGCGCGCCCATGAAGGCCCGCCGCCCACCACGCTGGAAGCCTACCGCCGCCGCCATGCGACCTACAAGCTCGACCCGGCGCTGCGGGCCGCGCATGCCGCCCACCCCTGGGTGCTGACCTGGGACGACCACGAAGTCGAGAACGACTACGCCGGCGAAGTCTCGCGGCGCAGCGGCCTCGATGCGGGCGCCTTTCTGTTGCAGCGGGCCGCCGCCTACAAGGCTTATTTCGAGCACATGCCGGTGTCGCCTTTGCTGCACCCGGTGGGGCCCGCGCTGCGCATGCACCAGCAGTTCCAGTGGGGGCGTCTGGCCGACCTGTGGACGCTCGACAACCGCCAGCACCGCTCGCTGCAGGCCTGCAGCCCGGACGGGCGGGCGGGCGGGCGCGTCTTGCTCGACTGCGCCCAACTCGGCGACGCAGCCGCCACCATGTTCGGCCCGGCGCAGGAGCGCTGGCTCGAAGCCGGCCTCGCCGCCAGCCGCCGCCAATGGCGCCTGCTCGCGCAGGCCACGCAGATCGCGCCGGGCGGCGTCGACACCGCACTCGGGCGCAGCGTCTACAGCGACGGCTGGGACGGCTACCCGAGTGCGCGCTCGCGACTCATGCGCGCCATCGCCGCGCATCCCGAGGGCGACGTCGTGTGCCTGGGCGGCGACATGCACCGCCACGTCGCCGCGCGCCTGCGCGCCGACCCGATGGACGCGCGCTCGCCGGTGGTGGCCAGCGAGTTCGTCTGCAGCTCCCTCACCTCGCGCGGCGCATCCGAAGCCGCCAACGCCCTGATCCAGGCCAGCAACCCCGACCTGCTTCACGTGCGCGGCGACGAGCGCGGCTACCTGCTGCTCGAACTCACGCCCGAGCGTTTGGTGTGCGACATGCGCGCGACCGCCTTTCCGGTGCTGGCCGATGCCAGCGTGCACACGCAGGCGCGTTGGGCGGTCCAGCGTGGCCGCGCCGGCCCCGAGCGCGACGGCTGACGGCCAAGGCCAGTGCCGGGTGCGGCCCGGCGTGCCACGGTGCGCGCCCACGCCCTGGTTTCGCGCCAGCCGTTCGCACGGCGCCCAAGCGTCACACCTCCATGCAGAGCAGCCCGTCGTGCCCTTCGGCCTCGCCCTTGAATGCGTGCCCGCGGGCATTGCTCACCACCCGGGTCTGCCGGCGTTTGGCACCGTCGGGGTGTTCGACCACATAGTCCCAGCGGCAATGCAGATGGCCGTGCAGCCACAGGTCGGCCAGCGGCAGCAAGTCGTCGTCGGCATTGCAAAAACTCGCGGTGCCCGACTGCGCGCCATAGCGCGGGTCGGCGCTGCGAAAACTCGGCGCGTAGTGGGTGATGGCCACCGTGGCATCGGCGTCGCTCGATCGACCCAGGGCTTCTGCAAGCCAGGCGCGGCAGGCGAGCGCCTCGTCGCGCACGGCCGGTGGGTCGAACACGGCGCCGTCACGCGTGGCGCGCATCACCTCGACGAAGTAGCGCGCCGCGCGCTGGCAGCGTTCGCGGCGGCTCGGGCCGAACAGGTCGAAATCGCACCAGCGCACGGTGGCAACGAAGCGAATGCGCCGCCCGTCGGCGCCGCAAAGCGTGAGCTCCTCGCGTTCGAGCAGGGTGATGCCGAGCGCGGTGCAGCGCGCACGCAGTGCGGGCCAGGCCTCGCGCAATTCACGCCCGTCGAACTCGTGGTTGCCGGCCACGAACAGCACCGGCGTGGGCCAGTCGGCAAAGCGCTCGAGGGCGCGCCAGGAGCTGTCGACGTCGCCAGCCAGCACCAGCAGTTCGGCGCCCGGCGCCGGCTGCGGCGTGTAGTCCTCGGTCTCCAGGTGGAGGTCGGAGAGCAGTTGCAGGCGCATCTTTAGCGCGGTGGAATGTTTGGCTTGCCCGGAGGCCGCTCAGGCGCTGCGGCCGTGGCAGAGCTTCCACTTCTTGCCGCTGCCGCAGGTACAGGGGTCGTTGCGGCCGACCTTGGGCGCGCTGCGCCGCACGGTCTCGACCTTCAGGCGCTCGCCGCGTGCCAGGTCGGCGATCGCCACCACATTGCCGACCAGGTCTTCGATGGCCGCGTCCATGCTCGAGAGCGGGTGCTCGACATCGAGCGCCCGCGTGAACTCGAGCTCGTCGCCGCTCGGCTCGGGCAGGTGGCGGCGCACGCAGGCGAGCAGGTCGGGCAGCTCGTCGTCGCGCAGCGCTTCGAGCGCGGAGAAGTGGCCGAGCGCATGCTCGAAGCCGATTGCCCACGGCGCGAAGGCGGGGCCGATGGATTCGCGGCCTTCGAGTGGCCGGCCGGCGTCGTCGGTCGGTTGCATGACCAGCGGGTCGAACCAGGCGTCTTCGCGCAACTGCCGTTCGAGCACGGCATGGTGGCGGCCAAGAAGTGCCAGCATGCGCTCGTGCTTGGCGGCATGCCAGCCGGCGGTGTCGGGCGTGAGCTCGGGCAACGGCTCGGCCTGGTCGGGGTCGTCGAAATTCCAGTCGAGCACCGGCGGCAACCATTGCGCCATGTCGATGAGCTCGGGCTGCGCCAGCACGCCGCAGAGGTAGCCATCGAGCATGACGACGTCGAGCGATTCGCGTGGCTCGGGCACGGCAGCGAGCAGGTCGTCTAGCTCGCCGATCTCGGCGTCGGTGAGCGGGGCGGGGGCGGCAGGGGAAGGCATGGCGCGATTGTCGTCTGCGGCGCGCCAGCCGCCTTCCTTCAGGCCGCCAGCCTCTGCTCGATCTCGCGCCGCGTGGCCGGCAGTTCTTCGGGCAGGTGGTAGGCGAGTTGGCTGAAGAGTTCATCGTGCAGCCGCATCTCCTGCTGCCAGGCGGCCTTGTCGATGCCGATCACGCTGGCAAATTGCTCGCGGCTGAAATCCAGGCCGCTCCAGGCCAGGTCTTCATAGCGCGGGCTGACGCCGAAGACGTGTTCGGCTCCGTCTGCCTTGCCCTGCACACGGCCGAGCATCCAGTCGAGTACGCGCATGTTTTCGCCGTAGCCGGGCCACGCAAAGCGACCGTCGGCGCCTTTCCTGAACCAGTTGACGCAGAAGATCTTGGGCAGGGTCGCGCCCGTGGCTTCGAGCTTTTTGCCCAGCGCCAGCCAGTGGCCGAAATAGTCGCTCATGTTGTAGCCCATGAAGGGCAGCATGGCGAACGGGTCGCGTCGCACCACGCCCTGCTGGCCGGCCGCGGCAGCGGTGGTCTCCGAGCCCATGGTCGCGGCCATGT
>JANONH010000053.1:0-2234 GCA_031420735.1 Methylibium sp. | reverse complement strand
TGGTTGGCCGCAGCCAGTTCGCTCTTGGCCTTGTCGGCCGCCGAAAGGCCTTCGGAGATCTTCAGCGCACGCGCGTCGAGCGCGGCGGCGATGGGCGGCCAGATGAACTTCATCGTGAAGCCGACCAGGATCACAAACACGATCATCTGGATGATCAGGGTGCCGTTGATGCTCACGTTCTTGCCTCGATCGTGGGGGTGTACGGGGGGAGTGGACGGCCGCTGAGGCGGCACGTCGCGCTCACTTCGGCAGATTGGCGATCTGGGCCAGGAAGGGGTTGGCCGTCGCGAACCACAGCGCGATGCCGGTGCCGATGATGAAGGCCGCGTCGATGAGGCCGGCCAGCAGGAACATCTTGGTCTGCAACTCGCCCATCAGCTCGGGTTGGCGCGCGGCCGACTCGAGGTACTTGCTGCCCATGATGCCGATGCCGATGCAAGCGCCGACGGCGCCAAGACCGATGATCAGGCCGGCGGCCAGGGCAACGAAGCTGATGACTTCCATGGTGATTCCTTCTGTAGGGGTGAAAAATAAAACGCTGACGCGGGAGAAATGAAAACGGGAGTGGATGCGCGGCGCGCTCAGTGCGCGTCGTGCGCCTGGCCGATGTAGATGAGGGTCAGCATCATGAAGATGAAGGCCTGCAGGGTGATGATCAAAATATGGAAGATCGCCCAGGCGGTGCCGGCGATCACATGCCCGATCGCCAGGCCAATGCCCATGGCCGACAGCGACCAGGCGCCGCCCATGAGCGCGATGAGCAGGAAAATCAACTCGCCCGCGTACATGTTGCCGAACAGCCGCATGCCGTGCGAAACGGTCTTGGCCACGAACTCGATGAGCTGCATGGCGAGGTTAAAAGGCCACAGCAGCGGGTGGGCACCGAAGGGCGCCGTGATGAGCTCGTGCGCCCAGCCGCCCGCGCCCTTGATCTTTATGTTGTAGATCAGGCAGACGATCAGCACGCCCAAGGACAGGCCCATGGTCACCGAAAGATCGGCGGTGGGCACCACGCGAAGGTAGGCGTGGGCCGGGTCGCCGCCGAGCGCCGAGTAGATGTGCCCCCAGATCCAGGGCAGCAGGTCGACCGGCAGCAGGTCCATCGCGTTGAGCAAGAAGATCCACACGAACACCACCAGCGCGAGCGGAGCGACCAGCCGGCGGCTCTGGGCGTTGTGTACGATGCCTTTGGCCTGCGCGTCGACCATCTCGACCAGAATTTCTACCGCTGCCTGGAAGCGCCCGGGCGGGCCCGAAGTGGCCTTGCGTGCCGCGCGCCACAGCAGGAAGCAGCCGAGCACGCCCATGGCAATGGAGAACGCGATCGAGTCGAGGTTGAACACCGAGAAATCGACGACCGAACTCGGCACACCCGTTTGCAGGTGCGTCAAGTGGTGAACGATGTATTCACCGGCGGTGGGCGCGTGAGCTTCGGCTGCCATTGTCGTTGCTTCGTCGAATCGTGACCGTCTTTAAACCCGTCGGCCGCGCCACAGCAGCGCCAGCCAGTTGACCTTCATGCACACCAGCATCGTGACCAGCAGGGCCGGCCAGCTCAACGCGGGCACCACTTTGGTTGCGATCGCCAGCATGACGATCGCAACGCCGATCTTGAGCATTTCCCAGAACATGAAGCCGGCTGCCGCAGCCACCGGGCTTCGTGTTCCCCGCGTCATGCCGCGCGCCAGCAAAGCACTCGGCAACACGGTCGCCGCCGCACCATAGAGCGCCGACCAGGCTGCACTGGCGCTTTGCATGAACACCCCCGCAAGGGCACAGCACAGCAAGCCGGCAACAGCCTGAGCCGCAACCACCCGCCAAGGTGAAACCGACGGTTGGCTGGCCCGCAGTGCCTGAGCCTGTTCGCGACTCAAGCGCCCACTGGGCACGTTGCTGCCGTCCATCGGCCAGTCGCGTTGCGCATCAATGATCTCAGTGCGCTCGGACATGCTTTCAAGCGGTTTAGTGCAGCAAAGCCGAGCGAGTATACGTGGTTACCCGAAGCGCTTGTGTTGGCCGCAGCCGGTTGCTCGCGTGCAGCGAACGGGTAGTTCGCCCGTTGCCGCGCCTGCCCGCGCAATCCATTTCACCAACTCGAACCCTGCTGCGATCACCCGGCCCTTGGCCACCAAGCGAGCCGGGCGAAACACCGCGCGTGGCTCGTCATGGCGTCCCTGAAGGCGAAGCAGCGAAGCCGCGGCGGCAGTGGCCCTTCTCACGCGCCGCGGTCCGGG
>JANONH010000052.1:0-1909 GCA_031420735.1 Methylibium sp. | reverse complement strand
GTTCGACTGCGTCTGGTTCCGTGCTTGCAAGGCATTGGTCGGGCCGCGGGCACAGCGCAGTGGCTTAGCCCTTCGCTGCGCTACGGGTTCCCTGCGCTCCTTCGACTCTGGGTCGCGCCGCATAACTCGCTGCACTCACTGCGTTCGTTGCGCTCAAACAGACGCGGCGAGTATGTTTACGAAGCGTGCGGGTACGCACGCCGACCCAGAGTCTGCGGTGCTCGGCTGCGCCAATGCGCTGTGCCCGCGGCCCGACAAAAGCCTTGCCGGTGGCGGTTGTTTGTATTCGGCGACTCGAGAAAACACCGGCTCAGAAGGCCTGAGGGCGGTGCGGCGACCGAGCGATTTCTGGTACCCCGGCATGAGCGCGGGCGCCGCGCCGCCCTCGGGCCAAGCGCGATCGGCTCAGAAAGCGGACCTTGAATTGCAGTGAACCGCTTGCAGATCACCGTTGCGATTCGCTGGAACGCTAAACCAGCTCAACCCGCAAACTGCTTGCGCTGTTGCAGCAGGGCCGGCCGGTCGATCAGTGCAGCGCAGTGATCGATGAGTTGGCCGGGCACACCGCGGGCCTTGAAGTGGCGCCGCCAGCCACCGACGACGCGAGCGACGCTGCGCGCTTGTGCCACGGCTTCGTCGACGCTGAGCCAGTAGGCCCGGCACATGGACAGCGCGTTGTCGATGCTGGACTCGGCGCCGCGTTCGCCAACGCGCATCGACTGCCAGCCCAGCGCCTGCCCGGTGGGCAGGACATCGAATGCCGGTGCCAGCTCGTACTGCAAGGCGTGGTTGACGAGAAGAACATGGTTCTTCTCATGGTCGTCGGTGTTGTCGACCAGGATGTTGAAGACCAGGCGGCGGAACAGCTCGTGCATTTGCAGCCGGTTGCGCTGCGCTTCGGTCGGGCCACGCCGGCGAAGGAGTTGGGCAAGTTCGGGGTAGGACATTTCGGCGCCCGCCGCGCGCAGGGCGACATGTGCCGAGATCGCATGGGCGCGACCCGCGGGCGTGCGGTCGAAGCGCGCCACGGCGACCGCCGCACCGCGGGCCAGCAGCACCGGCCGGGTGCGGGCGACGTTGATCGCGGCGCGCGCCGCCAGCGTGAGCGTGGCGTGTTCGATCAGGGGTTCGCTGGAGGCCTCGTCTTCGCTGAACTTGAGCACCCACTGCGTGCCGTCGATTTCAATCAGGGCCTTGGGGCGGGCGCCGCCCATCGTGGCACCGGGCGTGACGAGCCGGCGCAGCGGCTCGGGCACCGCTTCGCCGGCAAGCACCTTGTGTACCAGTTGGTGGAGCCGGTCGACGTCTGCCAGCCGGGGCAGCGGGCCGCGCCGGTGCGGCTCGTAAGTTTCTGCCGACGTCGACACGCCCAGGGCACCGAAGCGGTCGTCGCCCGCGAAGTACAGCATTTCGAGCAAAGAAAGCCGCGGCGGACGCTCGAGCAACCGGATCACGCGCTCGCCCCAGCGGTCGGGGCGGGCATCGTCGACGGCGCCGGCGGCAGAGTCTTTTTCGCGCGGCAGGTGTTCCATGTCAAGCAGCGGCAGGTCTTCGCTGAGCGCGAAACCCGCACCCAGCCACCACGGGTGGTAGCGCAACGACACGCCACGCCCAGCCGTTACGACCAAGTTGAGCGTGCCCACCGGCGCGGGCCGCCCCGGGTCGCGCAGGTACCAGAGATACAGCGAGTTGGCGGCTGGGTCGTCGCGCATCAACGGGGCAAGCCGGTTCTCGACGGCTCGGGCTGCGCTTTGGTCCGGCGCTTCGGTGCGCGCCGCGACTTGAGGGCGGCCCGCACGTCGGCCTCCAGCGCGCCACGGTCGGTCTCGGGCGCTGCGAGCTGGGCCAGTGCGCCGGTGCGCCCCATGAGCCACAGGGCGGTGGCGTAGATGCCTGCACTCACACCGGG
>JANONH010000051.1:0-6574 GCA_031420735.1 Methylibium sp. | reverse complement strand
CATGAGGCGAGGCCGCTGCCCGCGCGGTGGCAGCGCATGAGGCCGCGGCGCCGGTGGCGAGTCGCCACCCTGCTGGCGTGCGGCCTGGCCAGTGGCGCGGCCGCGGCGGCGCCGGCCGACTACATCTTCAGCCCCGTCGTCGAGCGCGGCGAGCGCGAAATCGACAGCAAGGCCGGCATCGCGCGCGACCGCGAAGGCCGCAGCGCCTGGGGTGGCAAGCTGGGCATCGAATACGGCTTGACCGCGTGGTGGGCCAGCGAGGCGACCTTGAACTTCGGCCGCGAGGCGGGCGCAAACCCGCGCCTGGACTCGCTGGAATGGGAAAACCGCTTTCAGTTCACGACGACAGCCGAGCGGCCGTACGAGATCGGCTTGCTGTTCGAAGTGGAACGTGAGGGCCGGTCGGCCGACGGCCTGGAGCTGCGCACCGGGCCGCTGCTGCAGGCGCATTGGCGCAGTTGGCAGGGCAACTTCAACCTGCTGTTCGAGCGACGCATGCGCACCGAGGGGTCGCCGCCGACGGAACTTGGCTACCAGTGGCAACTGCGCCGGCACCGCGAGGGACGGCTCGAGTGGGGTTGGCAGGGCTTCGGCCAACTGGGCCCCTGGGACCGTTGGGCCAAGCGCGGCGAGCAGTCTCACGTCCTTGGCCCGGCTGTTTTTGTGCGGCTCGACGCCGACGGCAACCACGAACACGCCCATGTCGAAGCCGCGCTGCTCGTGGGCACGGCCGGCGCCGCGCCGCGCGCCACCTTGCGGCTGCAGGCGCTGGTGCCGTTTTAGCAGGCTGAAGTGCGTGCAAGGCCACACTGACGCGGCTGCGTGGCCGCCGGGCCACGCAGCGCGCCGCTCGTAAACTCGCCTGCATTGCGAACGTCGAGGGCGAGCGAGCCAACTTCATGCTGAGCTTCCAGCAAATCATCCTGCGCCTGCAGCAGTATTGGGCCGAGCGCGGCTGCGCCTTGCTGCAGCCCTACGACATGGAGGTCGGCG
This sequence comes from Methylibium sp., assembly GCA_031420735.1. Lineage (GTDB taxonomy): Bacteria > Pseudomonadota > Gammaproteobacteria > Burkholderiales > Burkholderiaceae_C > Methylibium. Next base: position 5,581 of record JANONH010000051.1, on the reverse strand, counting down.
CCGGCACCAGCCACACCGCCACCTTTTTGCGCGCCCTCGGCCCCGAGCCGTGGAAGGCGGCTTACGTCCAGCCCTCGCGTCGGCCCAAGGACGGCCGCTACGGCGAGAACCCCAACCGGCTGCAGCACTACTACCAGTACCAGGTGGTGCTCAAGCCCGCGCCGAGCGACATCCTCGAGCTCTATCTCGGCTCGCTCCGGGCGCTTGGCCTGGACCTGACGCAAAACGACGTGCGCTTCGTCGAAGACGACTGGGAGAACCCGACGCTCGGCGCCTGGGGCCTGGGTTGGGAGGTCTGGCTCAACGGCATGGAGGTCACGCAGTTCACTTACTTCCAGCAGGTCGGCGGCATCGACTGCCGCCCGATCACCGGCGAGATCACCTACGGCCTGGAGCGCCTGGCGATGTACCTGCAAGGCGTCGAGAGCGTCTACGATCTGACGTGGACCGAGGGCCTGAGCTATGGCGACGTCTACCTGCAAAACGAGCAGGAACAGAGCGCCTACAACTTCGAGCACAGCAATGTGGAGTTCTTGCTGTCGTCCTTTACCGCTCACGAGGCCACGGCGCGCGAGCTCATGGAAAAAGCGCTGACGCTGCCGGCCTACGAGCAGGTCTTGAAAGCCGCGCATGCCTTCAACCTGCTTGACGCGCGGGGCGCCATCAGCGTGACCGAGCGCGCCGCCTACATCGGGCGCATCCGCAAGCTCGCGCGCAGCGTCGCGCAAGCCTATGTGGAGAGCCGTGCCCGGCTCGGTTTCCCCATGGCGCCGCGCGAGTGGGTCGCCCAGCTCGCGGCACGCGACGAGCGGTCCAAGGCCAGCGCATGACCGCCCCGGCGCACGCCCGCAGCCTATTGGTCGAACTGCTGGTCGAGGAACTGCCTCCCAAGGCGCTGCGAGCGCTTGGCGAGGCCTTCGCCCGCGGGCTTGGCGAGCGCCTGCGCGCACAGGGCCTGGCGAGCGTGCATAGCGCCGTAACGCCCTATGCGACGCCACGGCGCTTGGCTGCGCATGTGAGCGCGGTGCTGCCCGCTGCGCCCGACAAGGCGGTCTCGCACAAGCTCATGCCGGCCAGCGTGGGTCTTGACGCCGATGGCCAGCCGACGCCGGCCCTGCTCAAGAAGCTGCTCACGCTCGGCGCCGATGCGAGCGCCGTGGCCGGCCTGGTGCGCCGGCCCGACGGCAAGGCCTGCGCCTTGTTCTACGACCGTGTCGTGGCCGGCGCGACGCTCGCCGAGGGGCTGCAAAAGGCGCTCGACGAAACCCTCGCAGGGCTGCCCATTCCCAAGCTCATGAGCTACCCGCTTCAAAGCGGCGCAGGCTGCGAGCTGCCGGGCTGGAGCAGCGTGCAGTTCGTGCGGCCGGCGCATGGGCTGGTGGCGCTGCACGGGGCCGAGGTGGTGCCGGTGGTGGCACTCGGCCTGGTGGCCGGTCGCGAGACGCGGGGTCACCGTTTCGAGGCGCGCATGGAGCCGGTGGTGGTGCAAGATGCCGACCACTACGCGCAGCAGTTGCTGGAACAGGGCGGCGTGATCGCAGGCTTCGCGGCGCGCCGCGACGAGATCGTGCGCCAGTTGCACGCGGCGGCCGCCTTGCAAGGGCTGGTGCCGATCGAGGATGCGGCGCTGCTCGACGAAGTGACGGCGCTGGTCGAGCACCCCAAGGTGCTGGCGTGCCGCTTCGACGAGGCCTTTCTGGCCGTGCCGCAAGAGTGCCTCATCCTCACCATGAAGGCCAACCAGAAGTACTTTCCGCTACTCGCCGCCGCCGGCAAGCTCACCCACCAATTTCTCGTCGTCAGCAATGTGAACCCCAGCGACCCGAGCGCGGTGATCGGCGGCAACGAGCGCGTGGTGCGCCCGCGCCTGGCCGATGCGAAATTCTTCTTCGACCAGGACCGCAAGAAGCGGCTCGAAGAACGCGTTGCCGGGCTCGACCGGGTGGTCTATCACGGCAAGCTCGGCAGCCAGGGCGAGCGCACGGAGCGCGTGCGCAGGATCGCGCGCGACATCGGGCTGCGTCTGGGCGGCCAGGCGCTGGCCGACCCAGCCGATGCCGCGGCGCGCCTGGCCAAGGCCGACCTGCTGACCGACATGGTCGGCGAGTTCCCCGAGTTGCAGGGCATCATGGGCCGTTACTACGCGCTGCACGACGGCCTGGACGAGGCGGTCGCCTTCGCCATCGAAGACCACTACCGGCCGCGCTTTGCCGGCGACCTGCTGGCGCGCAGCGAGGTCGGCCTCGTCGTTGCGCTGGCCGACAAGCTCGAGACTTTGGTCGGGCTGTTCGGCATTGGCCAGTTGCCGACCGGCGACAAGGACCCGTTCGCGCTGCGTCGCCACGCGCTCGGCGTGATCCGCATGCTGGTGGAGCGCGAACTGCCGCTGCCCCTTGGCGAACTGATCGCCACGGCCGCGGCGGCCTTCGCAGCGCTCATCGACGACCCTGCGCAGAGCTTGGCCGACTTCATCTACGAACGCTTTGCCGGCAGCTTGCGCGAGCAAGGCTACAGCGCGCACGAGGTCGACGCCGTGCTCGCGCAGCGCCCGGCCCTGCTTGCCGAGGTGCCGCGTCGCCTGGCCGCCGTGCGCGCCTTCGCCGCGCTGCCGCAGGCGGCGGCCCTGGCCGCGGCGAACAAGCGCGTGGGCAACATCCTGAGAAAGGTCGACGGCCCTGCGCCGCGCGCGCATGTCGACCCCGAGCGACTGGTCGAGCCCGCAGAAAAGGCGCTTGCCAGCGCGCTTGCGAGCGTCGGGCCGGTTGCCGCCGCCGCTTTCGCGAGCGGCGACTACAGCGCCGCGCTGCTGGCGTTGGCGGCGCTCGAGTCGCCGGTCGATGCGTTCTTCGACACGGTCATGGTCAACGTCGACGACCCCGTATTGCGGGCCAACCGGCTCGGCCTGCTGGCCACCCTGCATGCGGCCATGAACCGCGTCGCCGACCTCTCCAAGCTGGCATCATGAACCCCACCGCCCCCATCAAGCTCGTCATCCTCGACCGCGACGGCACCATCAATATCGACCGCGAAGACTACGTCAAGGCGGCCGACGAATGGGAGGCGCTGCCGGGTGCGCTCGAGGGCATCGCGCGGCTCAACCACGAGGGCTGGCACGTGGTGATCGCCACCAACCAGTCGGGCCTGGGCCGCGGACTGTTCGACATGGGCACGCTCAACGCCATGCACATCAAGATGAACCAGGCGCTCGCCAAGGTCGGCGGGCGCATCGACGCGGTGTTCTTTTGCCCGCATGCGCCGCACGAGGAGTGCGACTGCCGCAAGCCGCTGCCGGGGCTGTTCGAGCAGATCGCCGAGCGCTACGGCATCGACCTCACAGGCCGCCCGGCCATCGGCGACAGCTTGCGCGATCTGCAGGCCGCCGCCGCTGTGGGCTGTGAAACCCACCTCGTGCGCACCGGCAAGTGCGCAGCGCTCGACGCCGCGGACATCGACGCCGTGCTCGCGCGGGTGCCCGGCACCCACTTGCACGCCGACCTCGCGGCGGCGGCCGAGTTCATCGTGCAGCGCGAGCGCCAGGCCAGGGCACTCGCGCGTGGCACGGCGCTGGCACCTGTAAGCGGCCCCGGAGCCCTGTCTTGAGCGAGTTGCTGGCGCGCCTGCGCTCGGCGCTCTTCATGCTTTGGATGGCGGCGACCGTGGTGCCATTCGCGCTCGCGGCGGTCGCGCTGTCGGTGTTCGTGCGCGGCGCGCCGGTGTACTGGGTGTGCATCACCTGGCTGCGCTGGTGCATCTGGGGGGCACGGGTCATTTGCGGCGTGCGCTACCGGGTGCACGGCCTGGAGCGTCTGCCGCGCGAGCGCCTGGCCAGCTGCATCCTCCTGCCCAAGCACCAGAGCACCTGGGAGACCTTCGCCTTCCCCACGCTGATGCCGCATCCGCTGTCTTACGTGTTCAAGCGCGAACTGCTCTACATCCCGTTTTTCGGCTGGGCGATCGGGCGGCTCGACATGATCCACATCGACCGCAAAAAGCATGCGCAGGCCTGGAACAAGGTGGCCGAGCAGGGCCGGCGTTACATGGAGCAGGGCAACTGGGTCATCATGTTTCCCGAAGGCACGCGAACCCCGCGCGGCGGCCAGGGCGTCTACAAGAGTGGCGGCACGCGGCTCGCGGTGCAGCTGCAGACGCCCGTCGTGCCGGTGGCCGTGAGTTCGGCCAAGTGCTGGCCGCGCAAGAGCCTTGTGTTGCGACCCGGCACGATCGACGTGTCGATCGGCCACCCCATTTCACCGGCGGGCCGGCAAGCCGACGAACTGATGCGCGAGGTCGAAGTCTGGATCGAAGCGGAGATGCGCCGCCTCGACCCCGAGGCCTACCCGCCTGCGCTAAAGAGCGCCGCCTGACTTTTATACTGACGGGACATGACGCGCCGCGCGCCCACCACCGATCCGGCTCAACGGCAGCTGCCTCTGTTCGAGGGTAGCGCGCAGGCGGTCGTGGCGGCCGCGCTCGATGCCGGCCGCGTGGGGTTGGCGCCGCCCACCGCGCGCACGGCGCTGGTCCTGCCGCCGCCACTGGCCAAGGCGCAGTTTCGTCACCCGCGCGGCGCGCGCGAAATTGACCTCGGCCACGCCATCGTCGGCTACGAACTGCAGCGCGTTCGGCGGCGCTCGATCGGCATGGTGGTCTCGGCCGAGGGCTTGTCGGTGAGGGCGCCGCGCTGGGTCGCCATGCGCGACATCGAGGCGGCATTGCTGGAGAAGTCCGCCTGGATTCAGGCCAAGCTGGCCGAGCAGCACGAACGCGCGCGCAAGCACGAGGCCGCACGCATCGATTGGTGCGACGGCGCGGGCCTGCCCTTTCTTGGCGAGACGGTGATCCTGGTGCTCGACCCCCGCGCCACCGGCGCGGTGCTCCACACCGGCGGCGCGGCACTGCCCGGCATACCGCGCCTGGCCCTGCACATCGGCCTGCCCCAGGGCGCCCATGCCACGCAGATCCGCGACATGACCCAGGCATGGCTCAAGCGTCAGGCCAAGCGCATCTTCGAGGAGCGCTGCGCGCACTTCGCGCCGCGGCTCGGCGTGACGGTGCGCCGCCTGGCGCTTAGTTCGGCGCAAACGCGCTGGGGCAGCGCCAGCGCCGACGGCTCGGTGCGGCTGAACTGGCGGCTGGTCCACTTCGCCATGGCCACGCTCGATTACGTGGTGGCGCACGAACTCTCCCACCTGCGCGAGATGAACCACAGTGCGCGCTTCTGGGACGTGGTCCGCTCGGTCATCCCCGATCTCGACAGCGCGCGCGGCGCGCTCAAGCACGAGAGCGTGCCGGTGTTCGACTGAACCGGTTTGGCTTTTACGTCATCGGCAGTCAAATGCCCGTCTGGAAACGGCCCAGCGGCTGTTGGTCAGCGTCCGCAGATAAACCCGGCGGATTGGTTTACGAAGCGCGCTGGTACGCGCGCCGCCCCGGACTCTGCGGTGCGCGGCTGCGCCAATGCGCTGTGCCCGCGGCCCGACCAAAGCCTTGCCGGTGGCGGTTGTTTCTTTCTGGGCGCGAGAAGAAACACCGCCTCACCGGGCCCGAGGACGGCGCGGCGACCGCGCGATTTCTGGTACCC
>JANONH010000050.1:0-2014 GCA_031420735.1 Methylibium sp. | reverse complement strand
CGCCCGCGCGCCGCGCCGCCTGGCTCGAAGCCGCGCGCAGCGAAATCGGCGCGGGTGCGGCGGCCGGGCCGGGCGGTCGTGAGCGCGCGCTTGCGCAGCTCGCGCTCGAGTGGTCGCTCGGCGCCGATTCGAGCGCGGCCGACCTGCTGCATGCCCAACGCCCGGGCGCCTGGGTGGCGCTCGGTGGCGGTGCCAGCGACGCGCTGGTCGAGTCGCTGCTCGGCTGCGCCGACGTGCCGGTGCTCTGGCTGCACGCGGACACGCCGGACGCCAGCGCATTCGAAGTGTTTGCCGGCGTGCGCCTGGCCACCTGCGGCGACTTTGAAGACGAGGCGCAGCGCAGTGCCGCCCAGGTGCTTTGGCACCTCGCCCGCGGCGAAGCGCCGGTGGCCTTGATCGCGCTCGACCGCGTCTTGCTGCGCCGCGTGCGCGCTTTGCTCGAGCGCCAGTCGCTGCGTCTTTGCGACGAAACCGGCTGGCGGCTGTCGACCACGCGCGCCGCGGCCACGGTGGTCGGCCTGTTGCGCGCCGCAGAGCCGCGCGCCGCCACCGACGCGCTGCTCGACTGGATGAAATCCGCACCGCGTGCCTGGGCAGGGCTCGACGCGCTCGAGTCTTACTGGCGCCGGCATGGCGTCCACTCGCTGCGCCACGCCGGCGCCGCGCCGCCCGAAGGCGAGCCCTTGGCGCTCTGGCACCGCTGGCAGGCCGTTGAGAAAGCCCTGCTGCCGGCCGGCGCCTCGCGGCGCCTGGCGCTCGCGGACTGGCTCATGTCGCTGCGCCAGGCCTTGCAGCAAGCCGGTCTGTGGCAGTCGCTCGAGGGCGACGCCGCGGGCGCGCAGGTGCTCGACGCCCTGCGTTGCCGCGCCGACGCCGGCACGCCCGCCTGGTTGCAGCAGTCGCGGCGCAGCCACTTCGATGCGGCCGGCTTCGCCGCCTGGGTGGCCGAGGTGCTGGAGCGCACCTCGTATGCCCCGCCGCTGGGCGGCGACGCGGCGCCGCAGGTCGTGATCACGCCGCTCGCACGCGCGGTGCTGCGGCCGTTTGCCGCCATCGTCTGCCCCGGCGCCGACGACTCGCATCTCGGTGCGAACCCGCTCTCGCAGCCGCTCCTCGGCGATGCGCTGGCCGGCAAGCTGGGCCTGCCCACCACCGAGCAGATGCGCCACGCCGAGCGCCGTGCCTTCAGCCAGTTGCTGCGCAGCGCGCCGCTTGCTTTGCTGCACCGCCAGCGCGATGGCAGCGAGCCGGTGCAGCCCAGCGTCCTGCTGCAGCGCCTGCAGCTCGCCGCCCTGCGCTCGGGCCAAGCGCTCGCCGAACTGCCCGAGGTGCGCGTGCTAGAGCGCATCGAGCCGCAGAGCCTGCCAAGGCCCCTGCCGGTGGCACCGCAACTCCTGCCCACCCGCATGAACGCGACCGCCTACGAGGCCCTGCGCGCCTGCCCCTACCGCTTCTTCGCCGAGCGCATGCTCGCGCTCGGCGAGGCCGAAGAACTTGACGACGCGCTGGAAAAGCGCGACTACGGCTCCTGGCTGCACACGGTGCTGCAGGCTTTTCACACGCAACGCCCCGAAGCCGCAGGCAACGCCGATGCGCGCACCGACGACGAGCGCCTGTTGCGCGCCATTGCCCGCCAGCACCAGCACCGGCTCGACCGCGACGACGCCGACTTCCTGCCCTATGCCGCCTGGTTCGAGCGCCTCGCTCCGCTCTACCTGCACTGGCTGCATGGGCAAGAAGCGCTCGGCATGCGGGTGCTTGCCACCGAGCTGGCACTCGAGGCGCGGCCGCTCGGGCTCGCCGCGCTCGGGCTCGAGCTCGCCGGTCGGCTCGATCGGCTCGATGCGCTGCCCACCGCGCACGGCCCGTCCTGGCGCATCCTCGACTACAAGACCCAATCGAGCGCGGCGCTGCGCGAGTGCCTGCGTGAGCCGCTCGAAGACACGCAACTGGCCTTCTATGCCGCGCTGCTCGAAGGTGCACGGCCCCTGCCGCCCGGTGGCCTGGCGGCGGC
>JANONH010000049.1:0-3153 GCA_031420735.1 Methylibium sp. | reverse complement strand
CGGCCTGGCGGCGCAGGCAGTGCCCGGCCACGAAGACCTCGCCGGCGTCGGCCGCGAACAGCCCGGTGAGCAACTGGAACAAGGTCGACTTGCCCGCGCCGTTGGGGCCGAGCAGCACGACGAACTCGCCCGCGCTGAGCTCCAGGTCGAGCGACTCGATGGCCGTGCGCGTGCCATAGCGCTTGGTGAGGCCGCGCGTGCTCAGCACAGGCGCGCGCGCGACGGAGTGCTCACGGCTTCAGGGCGCGTCGGCGGTGGCTTCGACGCGTGGCGGGTCCTCGCCGAGCAGGCGCGAGTTGGCGTCGGTGCGATACCAGAGGTTGCCGCTCTTGGCGGCACCCGGCACGAACTTCAGCGGCGCGCCCACGCTGAGTGCACTGGCGGCACTGCCGGCGCTGATGGCGGCGTCGATCAGGTGGCGGTCGGGGCTCTTCGGGCACACCGGGTCGGTGGCCGCGGCGTCGCCCGTGACCAGAAAGGCCTGGCAGCGGCAGCCGCCGAAGTCGAGCGTGTGCTGGTCGCAGGAGGAGCAGGTCTCGCTCATCCACGCGGTGCCGCGGTATTTGTTGAAGGCCTCGCTGTCGCGCCAGATGTGCGCGATGCTGTGTTCGGTGACCTTGGGGAAGTCGAGGCCGGGCAGCATGCGTGCGCTGTGGCAGGGCAGGGCCATGCCGTCGGGCGCGACCACCAGGATCACGGCACCCCAGCCGGCCATGCAGGGCTTGGGTTTGGCGTCGACGTAATCGGGCGAGACCCACAAGATTTTCATGCGCCCGGCCAGCCGCAGGCGGTGCGCATCGACGATGGCTTCGGCGTCGGCCAGCTCCAGCGGCGTGGGCATGAGCGCGGTGCGGTTGAGCCAGGCCCAGCCGTAGTACTGCGTGTTGGCCAGCTCCAGGAAATCGGCGCCCATGCGCTCAGCCATGTCGATGATGCGGCCGACGTGCGGCAGGTTGTAGCGGTGCATCACGCAGTTGAGCACCATCGGGTAGCCCAGGCCCTTGATGATGGCGGCCACCTTGCTCTTGTGCTCGAAGGTGCGGGTGGACGAGAGAAAGTCGTTCAGCTCCTTGGTCGAGTCCTGAAAGCTGAGCTGGATGTGGTCGAGGCCCGCTTCCTTGAGCGTGCGCGCGCGCTTCTCGGTGAGGCCGATGCCCGAGGTGATGAGGTTGGTGTAGTAGCCCAGGCCCCGCGCGTGCGCGACCAGTTCTTCGAGGTCTTCGCGCAGCAGCGGCTCGCCGCCCGAGAAGCCCAGTTGCACCGCGCCCATGGCACGCGCTTCGGTGAAGACACGCTTCCAGTCGTCGGTGGAAATCTCCGACATGTGGTCGGCGTAGTTGGTGGGGTTGGAGCAGAACACGCAGTGCAGCGGGCACTTGTAGGTGAGCTCGGCGAGCAGCCACATGGGCGCGCCGGGCCCCTTGCGCGGCAGGGCCTGCATGCCCGCGGGCGCCCCCATGGGGTGGACTTCTTCAGACGATCCAACGGCGTTCATAAGCGTCACTCATAAATTCACCGACATCGCCGCGCAGGCCGCTCTGGCCGAACGCGCTTTCGAGGTCGGAGGTGATGGCGGACACGGTCGCCTGGCCGTCGCAGCGTTTCAAGATTTCGCTGGCCGGGCCGTTGAGCTTGACCAGGCCTTCGGGATAAAGCAGTACCCAGCAGTCCTGCGCGGGTTCGAACTGCAGGCGGTACATGGGGGCAAGCTTGGGCTGGGCGCCATCGGGCACCGCCTTGGGTGCGTTCACGGTTGCTTCTCCATGGCGAGGTCGTCGGGGTAGGCGCGCTCGACGGCGTCGAGCAGGCTCCACAGGACGTCGAGCTTGAATTGCAGGATGCCGAGTGCGCGCTCTTGCCGCTCGCGCGTGTTGCACCAGGCGTGCGCCACTTCCAGCCCGTGCTCGACATCGCGCTGGGCGAGCGGAATGCGGTTTCGAAAGTAGGCCAGGCCGCTGGCTGCGATCCAGGGGTAGTGGCTGGGCCAGCCGGCCAGGCGGTCGGCGTGGATCTTGGGCGCGAACATCTCGGTGAGCGAGGAAATCACGCCCTCTTGCCAGCAAGAGCGCCGCGCGAAGTTGACGTAGGCGTCGACCGCGAAGCGCACGCCGGGCTGCACGTGACGCTGCGACCAGAGGGCTTCGCGCGTGAGGCCGCAGGCCACGCCCAGATGCGTCCAGACCTCGATGCCGCCGGCGTTGGGGCCTTCGAAGTCGTCGTGGCCGTCGTGGTCGGCCAGGCGCAGCGCCCAGCGGCGGCGGGTCTCGCGGTCATCGCAGTTGCTCATGACCGCGGCGTCCTTGATGGGGATCGCCTGTTGGTAATAGAAGCGGTTGGCCACCCAGCCGCGCACCTGAAAGGGCGTGAGCGCGCCGCTGTTGAGGCGTTTGTTGAACGGATGGTGGATGTGATAGAGCGCTTCTTTGGCGCGCAGGCGTGCCTCGAACTCGGCTTTCGACAAGAGCGAGTCGCTCGCCACTGCGGCCACCGGGTCAGCGCTCATATGGAAAGGCTCATTGCGTCGTGCGCCACCTCGATGCCGCGGCGCGTGAGTTCGGCGCGCTCGGGGCCGTCTTCGTCGAGGATGGGGTTGCTGTTGTTGATGTGGATCAAGATCTTGCGCCCGGCCTCGGTGGCGTCGAGCGCGTCCATCATGCCGGGGCGGCCCGGGTCGCCTTGCTGCGGCAAGTGGCCCATGTCGGCGGCGCGCTTGTGGCCGAGGCCGGCGGTGATCATTTCGTCTTCGCTCCAGAAGGTGCCGTCCACCAGCAGGCAGTCGGCGCCTCGCATCCAGGCCATTTCGCTCGGGCCGACGGCGGCCAGCCCCGGCGCATAGCACAGGCGCTTGCCGGTTTGCCTCTCGGTAATTTCGAGGGCGATGTTGTCGCCCACCTTGGGGTCGTTGCGGTGCGGCGAATAGGGCGGCGCCTTGCCGGGAATGGCGATGGCGCGAAAGCGCAGTGCCTCGAAGCCTTCGACCGCGAACTCGGCCGAGCGCTGCTCGCCGGCCACCGGCAGCAGGTGCCAACGCACGCCGCAGTAATGCTCGAGCACCGACAGGATGGGCAGGCCGGTGGTCAGGTCTTCGAACACGCAGGGCGTCACGTAAAGCTCGATCGGTGGGCCCTCGCGCAGGCTCAAGAGGCCGGTGGC
>JANONH010000048.1:0-3256 GCA_031420735.1 Methylibium sp. | reverse complement strand
GCGACCAAGCGGCGCGTCGGCGTCGAAGGTGATGCGAACGTGGGCACCGCGCAAGGCCAGTCCGATGACGTCGTTGCCCTGCACGTCACGGCAGGCACGCAAGCAACGCGTGCATTGAATGCAGGCGTCGAGGTTCACGGCGATGGCGGGGTGCGACGTATCGGATTGGGCGTAGTGCGTGTCGCGCAAAGGCAGCCGACCGCGCGGGACATCGAGTCGCGTTGCCCAGCCGCTCAGCTCGGACTCATGGGTGTAGCGATCGGTGGTGCTGCCCGCATCGCTCATGAGCAACTCGAGCACCATCTTGCGGGCCGCCAAGGCACGCGCGCTGTCGGTAAAAACCTTCATGCCCGCAGAAGCGGTGCGGCAGCAGGACGCGGCCAGCGTGCGCTCGCCTTCGACTTCGACCATGCAAGCGCGACAGTTGCCCGCCGGCTCGAGGCCCGGCTTGTGACAGAGATGCGGGATGGTGGTGCCTTCCCGCTTGGCGATGGCCCAGAGGGTTTCGTCGGCTCGCGCGCTGAGATTGCGGCCATCGAGGGTGAACTCGATCGTCGCGACCGGCGCAGCAAGCAAGCCAGGCTGGACAGGAGCGTTCATGCTTGCAACTCGTGCGAAAAGTACTGCACCACGCAGTCGATCGGATTGGGTGCGGCCTGACCCAGCCCGCAGATCGAAGCGTCTCGCATCACCTGCGACAACTCCGCCAACAGCGGCGTATCCCAGCGGTCCGCGACGATCAGTTCATTAATCTTTGCCGTGCCAGAGCGGCAGGGCGTGCATTGACCGCAGCTCTCGTGCTCGAAGAAACGCATGAGATTGCGCGCGGCGTCGATTGCGCGATCCTGCGTCGACAGCACCACCACCGCTGCCGAGCCAATGAAGCAGCCGTGCGGCTGCAGCGTATCGAAGTCCAGAGGCACATCGGCCAAGCGCTCCGGCAGGATGCCGCCCGAGGCGCCGCCAGGAAGGTAAGCATAGAGCTCGTGGCCCTGCTGCATCCCACCGCAAAATTCATTCACCAGTTCGCGCAGCGTGATGCCCGCGGGCGCAAGATGCACGCCGGGCCGCTTGATGCGCCCGGACACCGAGAAAGACCGCAAGCCTTTACGACCATGGCGACCGTGGCCGGCGAACCAATCCGCCCCGCGCTCGAGGATGTCGCGGACCCAGAACAGGGTCTCGAAGTTATGTTCGAGCGTCGGCCGCCCGAACAGCCCGACTTGAGCGACGTAGGGCGGGCGCAAACGCGGCATTCCACGCTTGCCCTCTATCGACTCGATCATGGCCGACTCTTCGCCACAGATGTAGGCCCCCGCACCGCGACGAAGCTCGATGGTCGGCATGCCTGGTATCGGCGGCTGCGCTAAAAGCGCCGCAAGTTCGCGCTCGAGAAGCGCGCGTGCGCCGTGGTATTCGTCGCGCAGGTAGATGTAGACCGCATCGACACCCACCGCCCACGCGGCAATGAGCATGCCTTCTAGGAAGCGGTGCGGGTCTCGCTCGAGATACACGCGGTCCTTGAACGTCCCCGGTTCGCCCTCGTCGATGTTGACCGCCATCAGGCGCGGAGCGGCCTGCCCTCGAACGATGCGCCATTTACGGCCGCTCGGAAACCCGGCGCCACCCAGGCCGCGCAGCCCCGACGACTCCATGGTTTGAAGTACAGACTCGACATCTCGTACACCGTCAACGCAATCCCGCAGCGTCTTGTAGCCGTCCTCGGCGAGATAGGTCTCGAGGCTTTTTGCTTGGGGCGCCTGGGGCTGCGTCCTGCCTGCTTCAACGCAAGCCTTTACCTCCGAAGGCGTTGCATTGGCGAGTGCGTACTGATGCACCGCGACGGCAGGCGCCTGCTCGCAGCGCCCGATGCACGGCGCAGCGACGACACGCACTTCCTGACCGAGCAAGGACGGCAAGTGCGCAAGAAGCTCACGCGCACCGGCAAGCTCACAGGCAATGCCGTCACAGACCCGAACCGTCAGTCGCGGCGGTAAAGGGTAAGAGCCATCCGCGCTCTCGAGCGCCACATCAAAGTGATGATAAAAGCTGGCCACTTCATAGACTTCAACTTGGGAAAGCTTGAGCAGCTGCGCTAGCGCAGCCAAGTGATCTGCTCGCAAATGCCCGTAACGGTCGTTGAGTGTGTGCAAGTGCTCGATCAGCAAATCGCGTCGAAGCTTGACATCCGGGCGACTTGCAAGCGCTTCGCGTACGGCGTCAAGCGCCTGGGGGTCGACCGGGCGCTCGCCGGAGGGAGCACGCTTGCGTTCCGACTGGCGCTGTAGCTGGATGGGGATCACGGTGGCGCTCATCGGTCGTATCTGTGATGGGAAAGCGGCTGACTCATGTTCAAATGAACATATCCTGTCCTGCGCGTCTCGACGAGCAAGATAGTCCTGCGCGCTCTCTCATATATGCATAGGGTCGCCGAATGATGCGAATCCAGATTACGCCTCACTGGGAAGTCGCTCACGCCCTTGGCGAGCCGGTCGACACCACGGCGCTACTTTCGCTGCTCGCGGCAATTCAGGAAAGCGGCGCCATCGCTCAGGCAGCGCGTAGTGTGGGCTTGTCCTATCGCCATGCCTGGGGGCAGGTCAAAAAGGCTGAGATCTTGTTCGGACATGCGCTTGTCGATGCCGGCCGTGGACGCGGCTCGACTCTCACCCCTCTTGCCGAAAAGTTGATCTGGGCTGACCGGCGGATTACGGCTCGCCTGTCACCGCTGCTTTCGTCACTCGCATCGGAGCTCGAGAACGAACTTGACCGCGTCCTGCCCGTTCGGCCGACCGCTGCGGTAACTTTGCGCTTGCATGCGAGCCACGGCTTCGCCGTTGCCGCCCTTATGGAGAAGCTGGAGGCAGCATCCCTGCCGGTCGAGCTGCGTTATAGAAACAGCCTCGAAGCGGTATCGGCGCTTTCGCGTGGCGAATGTGACCTTGCTGGCTTCCATGTGCCCATCGGCGAATTCGAGGCGCCCGCCGCGCAGCGCTACCTGCGATGGCTAAAGCCTTCGACTCACAGTCTTGTGCATCTCGCAGTGCGGACTCAGGGGCTATTTATAGCGCCAGGCAATCCAAAACGCATCCGTGGTCTTATCGATCTCAAGCGTTCCGATGTGCGCTTTGTAAATCGATCCGAAGGCTCGGGGACGCGGATGCTCACCGAACTGCTACTGGCGAAGGCCGGGGTGTCGCCATCCGACGTGAATGGTTATGAAAGCACCGAGTTCACGCATGCCGCGATTGCAGCG
>JANONH010000047.1:0-1576 GCA_031420735.1 Methylibium sp. | reverse complement strand
AAATATGGCCCCAGCGAGGACAGTTTTTGCCGGGTTCGCAGGCCCATAGCCGTAGCTATGGTACAAGAAGCCAGTGAAAAATGGACCGCTGCGGCCAAATTGCAGCCGACGATCCCCGAGCCCGACAGGCTCCTTGCGCTCGACAACGGCCAGCACATCCTCATCGGCGCCTACCGCGAGACGCTGCGCCTGATGGCGCTGGTGGGCGTCGACGAAAGCACCGTGCTGCGCCGCATGCCCCTGGCCCTGCTCGACGCCGAGGGCCGTGGCCTCGAACTGCCAACCGGCCCGGCCGTGCCCGCCTTCGTGCGCGGTGTGTTGGCCGCGCGCGGCTGGAGCCTGGGCGAGCGCCTCGCGCTGCTCGCCGAGGCCAGCGGCTGGCTGCTGCGCGGCTTTCGCTGCAAGCCCGCCACCAGCGTGGCGCAACTCACGGCCGGTCTGCCGCTTGCGGTGCGCCAGCGCCTGATCGAGCCGCTCTGCGTGGCAGCACTCAACACGCCGGCCGAACACGCCAGCGCCGAGGTGTTCTTGCGCGTGCTGCGCGACGCGCTGTTCGCCGGCCGCGGCGCCTCGGACCTGCTGCTGCCCACCGTCGACCTGGGCGCGCTTTGGCCCGACGCGGCCGTGCGCTGGCTCGGCGAACACGGCGCAGTGATGAAGACCGGGCAGCGCGTGGCAGCACTCGAGCGGCACGGCGCAGAGTGGCGAGTCGAGGGTGCCGCCTTCGACGCCGCTGTGCTGGCTTGCAGCGCGCACGAGGCGGCGCGCCTGGCCGAGCCGCATGCGCCGCTGTGGGCGCGCACCGCCCGAGCGCTACGCCACGAACCGATCATCACGGTGCTGCTGCAGTCGCGCGGCGCACGTCTGCCGCGGCCGCTGATCGCCCTGCAAAGCGACGACGCCGCGCCGGCCCAGTACGTGTTCGACCTCGGCCTCTTGCGCAACGCCGAGCGCGAGCCGGGCGCCGCCGGCACGCTGGCCTTCGTCGTCAGCGGCGCGGCCGCCTGGGTCGAGCGCGGCAGCGAGGCCACGGCGCGCGCGGTGGCGTCGCAGGCCGCGGCGCAACTCGGCCGCTTCATGCCGGGCACGCCGGTGCTGCTCGGCACCTACAGCGAGAAGCGCGCCACCTTTCTCTGCACGCCCGGCCTGCAACGCCCAGCGGCGCGCGTGGGCAGCGCTCACACGCTGCATGCCGCAGGCGACTACATCGCCGGCCCCTACCCGTCAACGCTCGAAGGCGCCGTGCAAAGCGGCGTGGCCGCGGCACGCGCCGTCACTGCAGTTGCCAAGTAGACGCGACTTAAAGCGCACCAACCGGCCAAGCGGCCGCCGCGGACCGGCTCCGCCGGGCCGCCAGCGGCGCCCCCTTCGAGGGGGAGCGGCGAAGCCGCAACGGGGGTGGTTCACTCGATCACGATGAGTTCGCCCCGGCCGGTGATGAAGGCCGCGCGCACCGGCTGGCCCGCGCGCAGCGCCTGCACCGCATCGCGGTAGCCGGCGAGTTGCGTGCGGTAAGCCTCGACAGCCTCTGGCGCGTGCTCGAGCTTGTAGTCGAGCACCCACCACTCGGCGCCGG
>JANONH010000046.1:0-3578 GCA_031420735.1 Methylibium sp. | reverse complement strand
TCCATTGGCTTCTTCGTCGGTGGGCAGGTGCTCGCCGGCATCCTGGGCTCGACGGTCACCTTCGGCTACGGCCCCGAGGGCAAGCACGGCGCCAACTACATGCAGACGGCCGCGGCCTCGGTGGCGAGCATGTCGGGCATGGGCGTGTTGCTGCAAGCCATGGTGTGGCTGGGCCTGCCGCAGCCGCCGGTGTGGCAGATGATGCTGTTCATCGGCGCCATCGGCATGTTCGGCGTTGGCGTGGGCATGCTCTACACGCCGATCCTGGTCGACCGCCTGCAGCTCACCTTTCCCTCGGGTCTCGCGGTGGCCAACATCTTGCGCGCCCTCACCGACCCGGTGCTGCTGCGCCGCTCGGTTTCGCGCCTGGCCAGCGGCATGGGCCTGGGCCTGGGCGGCGGCCTGGCCGCGGCCAAGGTGGCGGCCGTGGGGGCGATCGAGCTCTCCACCTCCACGCTCGGCGCGGGCATGCTGGTGGGCGCGCGCATCGGCATCCCGGCCATCGTGGCCGGGCTCACCGCCACCGCGCTGATGCCGTGGTTCGTGCGCATCGGCTGGCTCGGCGAGAACGATCCATTTCGCAAGATCACCTTCCTCATCGGCCTGGGCCTCATCATGGGCGCGGCCCTGCTCGACATCGGCCGCGTGCTGCTCGAAGCACTGGCACGCTGGCGCGACCCCAACGCGGTGCCACGCACCGACGACGAGCCCTGGAAGCGCACGCACTTCGGTCGCCTGCTGGCCTGGGTGCTGTTCTGGGCCGTCGCCGTGGTGTGGCTCGGCGCCAGCATGCTGGGGCAGCCGGTGTTCTTTCTGGCGTTTGCGGTCGGCCTGGTGTTCGTGATGGCCATGGTGAACGGCATCTCGCTGGGCATCAGCGACTCCAACCCCGTTTCATCGGCCTTCGTGGTGGCGGTGGTGCTGATGGCGGCCCTGGGCCTGCGCGACCCTGCGGTCGGGCTCATGGCCGGCAGCATTTTGCTCATCTCCTGCGGCGTGGCGGGCGACATGCAGCAAGACCGCTCCACCGGCTGGCGCCTGCGCACGCCGCGCACCATTCAGTTCCGCTTTCAGGTGCTGGGCCTGGTGGTCGGCGCCATGCTCTCGGTGGGCTTCGCGCAGCTCTTCATGAGCGCCTACCCGGTGCTGCTGCAGGACCAGACGGCCATGAAGGCCAGCGACGTGCCCACGCAGTGGCAGTCGGCCATGACCTACAAGTTCGTCGGCGCGCTGCGCAGCCTCACCGACGACAAGCCCTACCAGCGCACCGCCATCTGGCTGGGCGTGGGCCTGGGCCTGGCGGTGCAGGCGCTGCGGATGTGGCTGTTTGGCCGGCCGGCCTACCAGCGCATGAAGGCCAGCGGCCCGGCCGGCGCGACGGGCGACTTCGTCATCGACGCGGTGCTGCTGCCATCGCCCTATGCCTACTCGTTCGGCGCCTTCCTCGGGCTGGCGACTTCGGCCTGGTTTGCCGTCGGCGGCACCCTCAGCAGCCTCACCGGCTGGGTGAGCCGGCGCCGTGGGCAGCGGCCCGAGGACGCGGTGCTGCCCAGCGACATGAGCACCAGCTCGTTGCTCGGCGGCGGGCTCATCGCGGGCGACGCGCTCGCGGCCCTTGGCCTGGGCCTCGTTGGCTTGTTCGCAGCGGTGATCTGAAGCGAAAGCACCCGCCTCGCGCGACGTGCGGCGCGGGCGGTGGCGCCGCCCTGCAGAACCGCCTGTGGCATCGCCCTGCACGGCGACGTGCGGCGCGGCGTGCGGGACAATCGCAAGCACGTCTACGGAAAGCTCGCACCAGCGGGTTCTTCCCCACCCCGTCTACAGTAGCGAAAACATCTTGTTCACAAAGGAATTGCACATGACTAGCTTGTTCGACCCCATTCGCCTTGGCGACATTGCCTTGGCCAACCGCATCGCCATGGCGCCGCTGACGCGCAACCGCGCCACGGGCGCTGGCCGCGTGCCCTCCGAACTCGCCATCGAGTACTACCGTCAGCGCGCGGGCGCCGGCCTCATCATCAGCGAAGCGACGCAGATCGTGCCGCTTGGCCAGGGCTACCTCGACACCCCCGGCATCTACAGCCCACAGCAGATCGCAGGCTGGCGCGCCATCACCGACGCCGTGCACGAGCGTGGTGGCAAGATCGTGGTGCAGCTTTGGCACGTGGGGCGCATTTCGCACGTCTCCTTGCTGCCCGCGGGCGAGGTACCGGTCGCGCCTTCGGCCATCGCCGCCAGGGGCAAGACCTACACCGCCAAAGGCTTCGAGGACGTCTCCGCGCCGCGCGCACTGCAACTCGAGGAGTTGCCCGGTGTCGTGAACGACTACCGGGTCGCGGCACGCAACGCCATGGCGGCCGGCTTTGACGGCGTTGAAATCCACGGCGCCAATGGCTACCTGCTCGACCAGTTCCTGCGCGACGGCATGAACCACCGCACCGACGCCTACGGCGGCAGCATCCAGAACCGCGCGCGCCTGCTCGTCGAGGTGATGCAGGCCGTGACCGACGAGATCGGCGCCGGTCGCACCGGCCTGCGCCTGTCGCCCGTCACGCCCGCCAACGACGCCAGCGACTCCGACCCGCAGCCGCTGTTCGATCACGTGGCCGAGCGGCTGGCGCCCTTGAAGTTGGCTTTTATCCATGTCATCGAGGGGTCGACCGCCGGCCCGCGCGACGTGGCGCCGTTCGACTACCAGTCGCTACGCCAAAAAGCCGGCGCACCGTGGATGGTCAACAACGGCTACGACCGGCAGATGGCGCTCGACGCCGTGGCTTCGGGCCAGGCCGACGTGGTGGCTTTCGGGCGGCCTTTCATCAGCAACCCCGACCTGGTCGAGCGCCTGAAGGCGGACAAACCGCTCACGCCCGCCGACAAGGACACCTTCTACGGTGGTGGCGCCAAAGGCTACACCGACTATCCCGAACGGCAGGCGGCTTGAATTGGACCACCCCCGTTGCGGCTTCTCCGCTCCCCCTCTAGGGGGCGCCGCTGGCGGCCCGGCAGAGCCGGTCCGCGGCGGCTGCTTGACCCGCTGGTGCGTCGGGGGTCGCGTGAGACGCGCGGTGGGGATATGGACCACCCCCGTTGCGGCTTCTCCGCTCCCCCTGCGAGGGGGCGCCGCTGGCGGCCCGGCAGAGCCGGTCCGCGGCGGCTGCTTGATGTCGGGGTGCAGTGGGGTCGCGACGCGCAGTGGAACTGCGGCGCCATGCAACCGCGGCGATGGACCGGCGGGCTGAAAAAAGAAAGGGAAGCGGGACGTGGTGGCCGGGGCTCGCTCTTAGACTCCCCCGCCCGCCCGCCTCCCTTGGCCGTTCAACCGGTCCGCAACTTGTGATGGGCCACGATCGCGCGCGGCATGACGAGCGCCAATTCGAGCTGCACCGAGGCAATGCGCCGTGCGAGCACCGGTGTGCGCGGGGCCGCCAGAGGCGTCGCGCCGAGGCCGCTGCTGCGCACTTGGCTCACTTGAGACGATGACTGCAGTCTGAATAGGCGTGTGTCCATCATGGGGCGGGCCTCGTGGTTGTTCCAGGCATTGGCGGGCGTTGGGCGCTGCGTTCTTTTCAGCGCCCGAT
>JANONH010000045.1:0-2022 GCA_031420735.1 Methylibium sp. | reverse complement strand
CCAAGGAGGTTACCCGCCATGCGATCACTCACCCGCGCGCTCGCCGTGCTCACCACGGCCCTGGCCGGCGCCTGCGGCCACCCCGCCCTTGCCGCCCCCGGCAACGGCAACGCCAACGCCCACGGCCATGGCCATGGCCATGGCAACAACGCGCCTTCAGTGCAACTCGGCCCGCGCCCCTTCTTTTTGGTCGACGACATGAGCGACAGCGCGCTCAAGGCCGAACTGCAGCAATGCACGCGCCGCAGCGCCTTCACTGCGCGCGAATTCTCGATCGGCCACCGCGGCGCGCCGCTGCAGTTCCCCGAGCACACCGCCGAGTCCTACACGGCTGCCGCGCGCATGGGTGCGGGCATCGTCGAATGCGACGTCGCCTTCACCAAGGACAAGGAACTGGTCTGCCGCCACGCGCAGAACGACCTGCACACCACCACCAACATCCTGGTCACGCCGCTGGCCGAGAAGTGCACGACCAGATTCCAGCCCGCCACCTTCGACGGCGCCGGCAGGCGCCTGACGGCAGCGGTGGCCGAATGCCGCACCAGCGACATCACGCTGGCCGAGTTCAAGACCCTGCGCGGCAAGATGGACGCGTCGAACCCGAACGCGTCGACGCCCGCCGAGTACCTGGGCGGCACCGCCAGCTGGCGCACCGACCTGTATTCGGGCCCGAGCAGCGGCACCCTGCTCAGCCACCGCGAAAGCATCCAGCTGTTCAAGCGCCTGGGCGTGAAGATGACGCCGGAACTGAAGTTCCCGAGCGTGGCCATGCCCTTCGACGGCTTCACGCAGCAGGCCTACGCGCAGAAGCTGATCGACGAGTACAAGGAAGCCGGGGTGCCGCCCAGCCATGTCTGGCCGCAGTCGTTCCATCAGCCCGACGTGCTGTACTGGGTGAACCAGGAACCCGCCTACGGCCGCCAGGCGGTGTACCTGGACGATGCCAATACCAACGCCGACCTGCCCGGCGCCGACGAGCTGCGCAGCTACCGCGCCCAAGGCATCCGCATCGTCGCGCCGCCGATCTTCGCCCTGCTGGCCACCGACGCGACCGGGCGCATCGTGCCCTCGGCCTACGCCCGCAACGCCAAGGCGGCGAAGCTCGACATCATCACCTGGACGCTTGAGCGATCGGGCGTGCTGGCCGACGGCAACAACGGCTTCTACTACCAGAACTTCGACAGCGCGATCAAACGCGAGGGCGACATGTTCCGCGTGCTCGACGTGCTGGCGCGCGACATCGGCATCCTGGGCATCTTCTCCGACTGGCCGGCGACGACGACCTTCTATGCCAACTGTGCCGGGCTGCGCTGACGCGACGCAGTGAAGTGGGGGCACCGGAAGCGCCGGCGCGAATGATCCGGGGGTATCCGGGGATTAGTGAAAACCCTATACTGATCCAAATCGAGGCCGTGTTGCGGCCCGCGCAAGGAACTCTTTGATCACTGCAACGGCCCCGGCCGACCCGCTGTCCATCGCCACGTCAGTCCACCTGAACGCGCTGCCCTTGTCCAATGCACCCGGCCCCAGCCGCAGTGGCTGGTGGCCCCGCTCGAAGCCACGACGCATCAGCCTGGCATTGCAGGGTGGCGGAGCGCACGGGGCCTTCACCTGGGGTGTGCTGGACGCACTGCTCGACGACCCCCGAATCAGCTTCGAGGGCCTGAGCGGCAGCAGCGCCGGGGCCATGAACGCGGTCGTGCTGGCCCACGGTTGGCTGCAGGGCGGACGCGATGGTGCGCGCCAGGCGCTGGCCGATTTCTGGACCGGTGTCGGCAAACTGATGCCGATGGGCATGGTGACGCAGGGCAGCGGCGACCAGATCGCACTGGCTCCGGCGAGCAAGCTGCTGGCCAGCTGGGCCGGTTGGTTCTCGCCGTCGCAGATCAACCCATTCGAGCTCAATCCGCTGCGCGACCTGCTGGCGCGGCAGGTTGATTTCGAACACCTGAGGGCGGCCAGCGACCTCAAGCTGTTCGTTGGCGCGACCCAGGCCAACACAGGGCGGCTGCGGTTGTTCCG
>JANONH010000044.1:0-3057 GCA_031420735.1 Methylibium sp. | reverse complement strand
GCCAGCGGTCGATGAAGCCGGATTCGTCCTCCTGCATCAAGCGCACCGACTCGACGACATCCACCACGACGATGGCGCGGCGCGCCCGCTGCAACTCGGGCAGCGGCCACGGGTCCGGCGACGCGGTCGGCGGCATGGTGCGACTCTTTTCTAGTTGTACGCATCCGCATTCTGGTGGACGCGCCTGCCTCGCGGCGAGCCGCGTACCTAGTACGAACCCGTGAACGCAGCGGCATCGGTTGCCCCGTTCGCGCGACTGCGCCGCCCCCGCGACAGGCCCGCGCCTGGCCGAGGCAGCGGGCGCTTGCGCGCCTTGGCGGCCTCATCAACGCGGTGGATGCGCCGTTCGCAGCGCCCGCCTACAACTGCGCTGCGGCACATGGGGTGCCCAAGCCCAAGGAGCACAGATCATGAGCATGAAACAGGTTCGAGCGCAGTTTCTCGCGGTCGGCGCCATCGCCGCCACCTTGCTGGCCGCCGGTTGCGGCGGCGGCGGCACGGCACAGCCACCTGCGCCCACCCAGCTCACAGGCGTCGCCGCCACCGGCGCGCCAATGGCGGGTGCCAGCGTGAGCGTGATCGACAGCGACACGGCGACCACCAACCCTGCGGCGGTCACAGCCGCCGCGGACGGCAGCTTCACTGTCAATGTCACGGGACTGGTGGCGCCGCTGGTAATCCAGGCCACCGGCACGGTCGACGGCGCCGCGTTTCGGGCGCTGGCCGTCGTACCCACCTTCACCGCGAACGCCGCCAACACCGCCAACGTGACGCCCCTGACCAATGCAGTTGCTGCGCTGATCGCTCCGGCAGGTGACCCCGCGGCGCTGTTGATCCCGGCGACGCTGGCCAGCAGCGGGACGGCCCAGCGCGTGGCCAACGCCAGCGCGTTGATCGTCAATACGCTGTCGACAGATGCGTCGATCGCTGCGGTGCTCGGCACAACTTTCAATCCACTCACCACGGCTTTTACAGCCAACGGAACGGGCGTGGACGCGGTCCTGGACAAGCTGGAGGTCACCGTATCGAGCGCCGGCGTTGCAATCACCAACCTGGCTGCGCCGCTGAGCGGCGACGCGGTACAGCGGCCGGTGGTGCTGACCGCAGCACAGACCGCCACGCCGACGGTCGTGCCGACGCTACCCGCGTCGGCAGCCGCTGGCGAGCTCCCGACGGCGGCCGAAATTGCAGCGCTTGGCGCCAGATTCCAGGCCTGTCTCGCGCTGCCGGTGGCACAACGCGTCACGCTCAGTGCGGGCGTTGTGACGGCGGTGTCGACCGCTTGCAACTACGCTGCCAGCAACTGGAGGTCGAACGGCCGCAGCTGGGCCGAGGAGATTGGCCAGTTCACGTTCGCCAAGGAACTGCTGAGCGGGTCAACCGTTGGGCAGGGGCTGGTCGTTCTGGCCGTGGCCCCCGACAACCTGAGCGACCCCAGGGAGTTCAGGCACCCGTACTGCAATTCCGCAAGCTGTGTCGTCGTGCGCTTTCCGCTGCGGACCCCAAGTGGCCAGTCGATCGCCAGCGACTGGGTTCTGGCCAGGGCCGGCGGTGTCTGGAACTTCGTTGGCAACCAGCGCCCCTACCGCGCTTTCCCCGACGCTCGGCTGACGCGCATGGTCAACGTCAATCCTGCCGGCGCGACCAGCACGAACTACTTCCGCATGGACCGTATCGAGTCCACATTGCGGCTCAACTTCGACCTCACTGTGGGAGATACAAGCAACGTCCGCGCGGTGCGATACACCGGCCCTGGCTTGCCGGCCGCTGGCGTGGTGTTGTACCGCTCGCAGCGCTGCGGCACCGACGACCGGATGATCATCGTGAACCAGGACGGCTCGACGCGGTTGAACACCGTGCCAAATGACTTCCAGTACTGGACCGGCGGGTCGGCCATCAACTTCGTTCTCGACGCCGCCAACCTCGACGGCACGCTGCTGGCAATGCCGACACCGGTGCGCAATGCCACGACGTCGACGAACCAGCAGTTTGCGCCGGCACCGGTCGGCAACCAGGCCACAGCCATCCCGGCATGGTCGCGCTACAGGGTCGAGATCTTCCGCTTCAATGCCCTGTCCGACACCCCGGACGAGATCTTCTACGTCCGGATAGGTTCGGCTGCCGAGAATGCGGCACTGGGCATTGCCAAACCCTGGCCGACGCTGGCGTCGAGCTTCGTGGATGCCTACCTCAGACCCACCGGGCCCGCCGCGGGGGCGGTCGCGACATTGGCCCAAACGATGAGCTGGGCCGCGCAGGCCGGCACCTACGTCGGTTCGAGCTACTTGTTTGGTCAGAACTTCGCAACCACAACCAACAGCCAGGGCGAAAGTGCCAACTATGCGCTGCGTACGCGACTTGACTTCGAGCCCGCTGCGCTTGGTAACACGAGTGCGAGCGGGATCGACTTCGCCAGCGTCGTGTCGGGCACCAGTATGTCGAGTTTCACGGCGACTGCCTTGACCAATCCCAACCCGCGCTGTACCTCGAACACGGTGGTGCCGCTGACCACCACGGCCGGCGACTTTCGTGAGGCGGGGATGTTGTTCCGAGGCGCCGACCGCAAGCTCTACCAGGCGACCTGGTTCTGGGACAACTGATCAGGTGCCGAGACTGAGCCCCGCGGCGCGGGGCTCAGTCAATCTAGCCTGGCAATCAGCCGGCGGGCTTGGCCGGCGGCCGATACCGCCGCGGCGGCTTTTCGGCCGCCGCAAACAACCCGGCCACCTTCGGCAGCATGGCCTCGATGTCCTGGATCCGCGTGGCGCCGCTGGGGTGGGTGGACATGAACTCGGGCGGCGCGCCCTTGCTCACGCCGAGCATCTTCTGCCACAGCGTCACGCCGGCCTTCGGGTCGTAGCCGGCGCGCGCGGCGAGTTCCATGCCGACGATGTCGGCTTCGCTCTCGTCCTCGCGGCTGAACTTCAGTGTCAGGAGCTGGCCGCCCATGTTCAGCAGCGCGTCGCCGGCGCCGCCGAGGCCGAAGAAGGCGGAGAGCAGCGAGGTGCCGATGCGCGTGGCCGCCGTCTTGCCCATGCGCTCGCGGGCGTGCTCGCG
>JANONH010000043.1:0-1824 GCA_031420735.1 Methylibium sp. | reverse complement strand
GCGCGCGCGCTGTTCGACTCCGGCGTCAAAGAGTTGCTGGTGATCAGCCAGGACACCTCCGCCTACGGCGTCGACGTGAAGTACCGCACCGGCTTCTGGGACGGCACGCCGGTGAAGACGCGCATGGCCGAGCTGGTGGCGCGCCTGGGCGACCTGGCCGAGCCGCACGGCGCCTGGGTGCGCCTGCACTACGTCTACCCGTATCCGCACGTCGACGACATCCTGCCGCTCATGGCCAGCGGCCGCGTGCTGCCCTACCTCGACGTGCCCTTTCAGCATTCGCACCCCGACGTGCTGCGCCGCATGAAGCGCCCCGCCAGCGGTGAGAAAAACCTCGAACGCCTGGCGCGCTGGCGCGAGGCCTGCCCGCAGATCGTGGTGCGCTCGACCTTTATCGCCGGCTTTCCGGGCGAAACCGAAGCGGAGTTCGAGCACCTGCTCGACTTCATGCGCGAGGCGCGCATCGACCGTGCGGGCTGTTTCGCGTATTCGCCGGTGGCCGGCGCTACCGCCAACGACTTGCCCGGCGCCTTGCCCAAAGAACTGCGCGAAGAGCGCCGCGCGCGCTTCATGGCGGTGGCCGAGCAAGTCTCGGCCGACAAGCTGCAGCGGCGCGTCGGTGCCGACATGCAGGTGCTGATCGACGCCGCCCCGGCGCTCGGCCGTAAGGGCGGCGTCGGCCGCAGCTACGCCGACGCCCCCGGGATCGACGGCGTGGTGCACCTGCTGGCGCCGCTCAAGGCCTCCAAGGTGCTCAAGGTCGGCGAATTCACACGCGCGCGAATCGTCGGCACGCGCGGGCACGACCTGGTCGGGCAGCCGACGTGAGCGAGCCGGGTGCGCCCGAGGCCCAGGCCCAAGCCCAAGCCGATCGCGGCGTGGGCGGACTGGGCGATGCGCACCACGAGCAGGCCGCTGGCGGCGGTGGCACCGAGCCGGCTGCGCCGCACGAGACCGATGTTCCGCGCCCGCCCACCGAACGCTTGACCACCGGTCTCATCCACCATGCCTACCGCCCGCCAGCGAGCTTTGGCGCGGTGCCGCCGGCTGTGCACAAGGCCTCCACGGTCTTCTTCGCCGACGTCGCGGCGCTGCGTGCGCGCGACTGGCGCTCCAAAGCCGGCTACACCTACGGCCTGCACGGCACGCCCACCACCTTCACCCTCGAAGCGCGCATCGCCGCGCTCGAAGGCGGCCTCTACAGCGTGCTCGCGCCCAGCGGCCTGGCGGCCATTGCGCTGGTCAACCTGGCGCTGCTGCAGGCCGGCGACGAGGTGCTGCTGCCGCAAAACGTCTATGGGCCCAACAAGGAACTGGCACGCCAGGAGCTGGCCAGGGCCGGCATCGCGCACCGCTTCTACGACCCGCTCGATGCCGCCGCGCTGCACGACCTCATTGGGCCGAAGACGCGCCTGGTCTGGTTCGAGGCCGCGGGGTCGGTGACGATGGAGTTTCCCGATGTGCGCGCGCTCGCCGCAGCCTGCCGCGAGCGCGGCGTTGTTTGCGTGCTCGACAACACATGGGGCGCCGGCATTGCCTTCGCTGCCTTCGAATGCGGCGTCGATATTTCCATGCATGCGCTCACCAAATACCCCTCGGGCGGCGCCGACGTGCTGATGGGCTCCGTGACCACGCGCAATGAAACCCTGCACCACCGCCTGCTCGCCACCCACATGCGCCTGGGCTTTGGCACCGGTGCCAACGATGCCGAATTCGTGCTGCGCTCTCTGCCCACGCTGGCGCTGCGTTACGCGGCACAAGACGCCGCCGCGCGGCGCCTGGCAAAGTGGTGGCAGGGGCGAGACGAGATCGCGCAACTGCTGC
>JANONH010000042.1:0-3390 GCA_031420735.1 Methylibium sp. | reverse complement strand
TCGCCAACGAGGGCGTGCGCGGCCTCGTGGACCTCAATGCGCGCGAGTTCTTCATGCTCTCGCTGCTGGCGGTGGCGGTGCTCTGGATGGGCGTCTATCCCAAGCCCTTCACCGACGTCATGCAGGTGTCGGTGGCCGAGCTGCTCAAGCACGTCGCGCTGTCTAAACTCAACTGACGATGAAGCACCGACCCACTGCGCTGTTGCCTGCGCGCCTCGGCCTTGGCATGGCACATCCGATGCGGAACCACAAGCCATGAACGAGCTGAACTGGCTTGCCGTCTATCCGCAGATCGTGCTGCTCGCGATGACCTGCGTCATTGCAATGGTCGACCTCTACGTCACGTCCGAAAAGCGCACCGCCACCTACGTGCTGTCGCTGGCGACCTTGGCCGTGGTCGCCGCCATGCAGCTGGCTTATTTCAATGGCGGCTTCACCCTCTACGCCATGCAGGGCATGGTGGTGTCGGACCCGATGGGCCACCTGCTGGGCTTCTTCGCTACGGTGGCCACCTTCGTCACGCTGGTCTATGCGCGCCCCTATGCGAGCGCGCGCGACATCCTCAAGGGCGAGCTGTTCACCCTGGCGCTGTTCTCGCTGCTGGGCATTCTGGTGATGATCTCGGCCAACAACTTCCTGGTGGTCTACCTGGGCCTGGAGATCATGTCGCTGTCGCTCTACGCGCTGGTGGCCCTGCGCCGCGACCACGCGGTGTCGACCGAAGCGGCAATGAAGTACTTCGTGCTGGGCGCGCTGGCCAGCGGCTTCCTGCTCTACGGCCTCTCCATGATGTACGGCGCCACCGGCTCGCTCGAGATCGGCGAGGTCTTCAAGGCCATTGCCAGCGGCCAGATCAACAAGCAGGTGCTCGTGTTCGGCCTGGTGTTCGTGGTGGCGGGCCTGGGCTTCAAGCTCGGCGTCGTGCCCTTTCACATGTGGGTGCCCGACGTCTACCAGGGCGCACCCACGGCCGTGACGCTCATGATCGCGGCTGCGCCCGAGTTTGCCGCCTTTGCCATCACCCTGCGCCTGCTCGTCGAAGGCATGATCGGCCTGGCGGTCGACTGGCAGCAGATGCTCATCGTGCTGTCGGTCGGCTCGCTGGTGCTCGGCAACGTGGCGGCCATCGCGCAGACCAACTTGAAGCGCATGCTCGCCTATTCGGCCATTGGGCAGCTCGGCTTCATGCTGCTGGGTTTTGCGCCCACGGTCATTTCGGGCAACACCTTCTCGGCCGCCAACGGCTACAGCTCGGCGCTGTTTTACATGGTGACCTATGTGCTCACCACGCTGGCGACCTTCGGCGTCATCCTCGTCATGGCGCGCGCGGGTTTCGAGGCCGAGCAGATCGCCGATTTCAAGGGCCTGCACCGTCGCAGCCCGCTGCTCGCTGCGGTAATGGGCGTGTGCATGTTCTCGCTGGCGGGCCTGCCGCCCACTGTGGGCTTCTATGCCAAGCTCGCGGTGCTGCAGTCGTTGGTGTCCACCAACGTGGCCGGCTACATCGTGCTGGCGGTGGTGGCGGTGCTGCTCTCGCTGATCGGCGCCTTCTACTACCTGCGCATCGTCAAGACCATGTACTTCGACGCCCCCGATGCTGCAGCCAGCGGGGCGCTCGAGCAGGGCCCCGGCGAGGTGCGTGCGCTGCTCGCGCTCAACGGCGCAGCGGTGCTCGGCTTTGGCCTGTTGCCGGGCGGGCTCATGAGCGTGTGCGCCGACGCCATCCGGCTGGCGCTCGCCACCTGATCGGTCTGCCGGCTGCAACCGCCCCATGAGCGCGCCCGAACACCCGCACCTGCAAGAAACCACGCTCGAGAGCACGGCGGTCTACCGCGGCGGCTTCCTCGAGGTGCGACGCGACCGGGCGCAGCTGCCCGACGGCAGCCAAGCCTGGCGCGAGTTCGTGGTTCACCCCGGTGCGGTGATGATCGTCGCGCTGCACGACGACGGCCGCTTCGTGCTGGAGCGCCAGTGGCGCTATCCACACGGGCGCGCTTTCCTCGAGTTCCCGGCCGGCAAGCTCGACGCCGGCGAGGGCGGCTTCGCCTGCGCCGTGCGCGAGCTCGCCGAGGAAACCGGTTTTCGTGCTGCCGAATGGGCCCATGCGGGCGTGCTGCACAACGCCATCGGGTACTCCACCGAGGGCATCGAGGTCTGGTTCGCGCGCGGCCTGGTCGCCGGCGACACCCGGCTCGACGCAGGGGAATTCCTCGATGTGCTGGCCATTGATTTCGAGGAGCTGGAGTTGCTGGCCGTGCGCGGCGAGCTGACGGACGCCAAGACGCTGGTGGGCATGTTGTGGGTCACGCATTGGCGTGCCGGGCGCTGGCCGCTCCACTGGCAAGCCGCCGCAGATGCGCGATGATGCGAACGTGACGAGAATGACCTCACGCACCGCACAGCGCCGCTTCCGAAGCGGCGTCGGACGGGCTCGCCCATGAAAGTCCTCGACCTGCGATGCGGCCTGGGTCATGTGTTCGAAGGCTGGTTTACGTCGGACGACGACTACCGCTCGCAGGGCGAGCGCGGCCTGCTGGAATGCCCGCTGTGTGCGAGCAGCGAGGTCAGCCGCCTGCCGAGCGCGCCGCACCTGAACCTGAGCGCCCCGCTGGACGCCCAGCGGGCTCGGGAAGCGCGCGAGATCCAGGAAGTGCGCCAGGAAATGGCGCAGACGCGCCCACCGCCCACGCCCGAGCGGCAAAGCGCCGAGTCGATGTGGCTGCGCGCCGTCAAGCACGTCATGACGCAGACCGAAGACGTCGGCGAGCGCTTCGCCGAAGAAGCCCGCCGCATCCACTACGGCGAGAGCGCCGTGCGCGGCATCCGCGGCCGTGCCAGCGGCGAGGAAGCCGAGGCGCTGCGCGACGAGGGCATCGAGGTGCAGGCGCTTGCCGTGCCCGAGTCGCTCAAGGGCACGCTTCAGTAAGCGCTTCAGCGCACGCCGTCGGCCAGCCCGACTTCGCCCGCTCCCGCAAGGTCGGAGATAACGGCCCAGACGCCCGAATCTTGGTGGGGTGTTGCGACACGGGTGCAGGACAACGATCTCGTCCGATCACCCCCCAGTCCATCTGTACAAACTCTGTTTTTCTATTCATATTCTATTCATAAAATGCTTGGCAGTGAGGCGTTTACTCTATGATGCCGGTACATGGCGGCGCGTTTTGTCTATTCACATGAAGACCGATGACTTGGACGACCAACGGGCCTTGTCGGCGCTTCGTCGTCAGGGCGTGCTCGCCTCGACCGAGCTACAAGGCTTGCTGGGCAAGAGCCAGCCGACAGTTTCCCGCACGATGCGGCGCCTGGGTGCGCAGGTGCTCGCACTCGGCGCGGGACGCAGGGCGCGCTACGCGGCGCCGCAGCAAATCCTGGGCCTGCCGCCCCAGCAAG
>JANONH010000041.1:0-4627 GCA_031420735.1 Methylibium sp. | reverse complement strand
GGTGATGGCGGGCTCGCGGTCGGTGAGCGGCAGCACGGTGCTGGCGGTGCGCCAGGCGTCGTAGAGCTCGTCGCCGAGGGCGGTGATGCGGGAGGCTTGCATGGGGCTCTCGGTTCAGGCGGTGGCGCGGTCGGCTTCGGCAAGGAAGTCGCCGACCAGACGCACGAAGCGCTCGTTGTGTTCGATCTGTGTCCAGTGGCCGCAGCGGCCGAAGACGTGCAACTGGCTGCGCGGGATCATCGCGGCGAGCTGGTGCGAGCAGGCGGCGGGAATGACCTGGTCGTCGCGGCCGTGGATCACGAGCGTCTCGTGCGGCAGCGCGCGAATGGCCGCCTCGGGGCTCGCGAGCTTGTCGATCCAGCGCTGGCGTGGGGCCGGGAACATGGCCGAGAACGACTCCTGGAAGCCCGGGCGCATGCTGGCCTCGAAGCGCAGCCGGGCGAGCTCGTCGGTGACCAGCGCGCGGTCGAAGGCGAACAGGTCCATGAGGGTGCGCATGCTCTCGAACGAGGGGGTGTAGCCCCACACCGCGTCCAGGCCCGGCGTGATGGGGAAACTGACGCCCACGCTGCCCATCAGCACCAGCCGGCGCACACGCTCGGGGTGGCGGATCGCAAGCGCCAGCGAGAGCGCGCCGCCAAATGAATTTCCGACCAGGTCGGCCTGGGCAATGTCGAGCGCGTCGAGCAGGTCGATCGCCTGCTGCACCCAGGCGTCCATCGTGTAGGCGCTGGCGTCTCCCGGCGGCTCGGGCCGCTCGGTGTAGCCAAAGCCCCGCATGTCGGGCGCGATCACGCGGCGCTGCTGGGCCATCTTGGGCAGCACCAGGCGCCAGTTGGCCCAGGCGCTCACGCCGGGGCCGGAGCCGTGGATGAACAGCACCGGCGGCTGGCCTGCAGCCGAGCTGCCGAGGTCGTGTACGTTGCTGGCGAAGGCGCCGGTGCGCACGCTATTCGCGATCTCGAGATTGGTGGTGGTCATCTTGGTATCTTTCAGAGCTTGACGCAGACGTCATGCCGTTGTCGCAGGGGCGAAGATAGAAGACCGGCCGCGATACTGTCCAATACTCGATTTCTCGAATTCAATACCGCTTTGGTATGGTTCGTCCGTCATGAGCGGAGACTGCACCGATGGAGCTGAGGCAACTGCGCGAATTCCTAACCCTGTGCGAAGAGCGCAATTTCCGCCGCGCCGCCGAGCGGCTGCACATGGCGCAGCCGCCGCTCACGCGGCAGATTCGGGCACTCGAAGACGAGCTGGGGGCACCGCTGTTCGTGCGCACGTCCAAGGGCGTGGACCTCACCGAAGCCGGCCTGGCTCTGCTGGCCGAAGTACCCAAGCTGCTCGAGCTGGCCGAGCGCGCCAAAGAGCGCACCCAGCTGGCCGGCAAGGGCCTGATCGGCAAGCTCGACGTCGGCGTGTTCGGCTCGGGCGTGCTCGACGTGATCCCGCGGCTGTTGGCGCGCTTTCATGCCGAGCGACCGGAAGTCGTGCTCGAACTGCACCACTTGAACAAGGCGCAGCAGATCGAGGCGCTGCGCGAGCGGCGCATCACGGTCGGCTTCAACCGCCTGTTCCCGCCCGACCCGGAGCTGGCGATCGAGATCGTGCTGCGCGAACGCCTGATGGTGGCATTGCCCAAGGACCATGCGCTGGCCCGGCAGTCCGAAGTCACGCTGCGCGACATGGACAACGAGCCGCTGATCCTCTACCCCCACTCGCCACTGCCGGGCTTGGCGCAGCAGGTGGCGAGCGCCTACCACCGCGAAGGCGCACGCATGAACGTGGTGCAGACGGTGGACGACGTGCTCACGTCGATCGCCCTCGTGGCCGGCGGTTTTGGCATGAGCGTGTGCACTCAGTCCACCGCCAGCCTGCAATTGCCGGGCGTCGTCTACCGACTACTCAACTGCCGCCACCTGAGGGACATCGAGCTCGCCTGCATCCACCGCCGCGACGACCCCTCGCCGATCCTTGCCACTTTTCTCGGTGTGGTGCGGGCCTTCGCCAGTGAGCGTCAGAGTCGGTGAGGGATCGAGACGGGCCAATTACGCAGCCAGGCGCGCCATGGACTCGGCTTGGCTGCTCGCGGCCGGGCTGCGAATGAGGTAATCGAAGGCCGCGAGCGCCGCCTTGGAACCTTCGCCCGCCGCAATGACGATCTGCTTGAAGGGCACGGTCGTTACGTCACCGGCCGCGAACACGCCGGGCAGGCTGGTGGCGCACTTGGCGTCGATCAGGATTTCGCCGTGTTGGCTCAGCTCCAGCGTGCCGCGCAGCCATTCGGTGTCGGGCACCAGACCGATCTGCACGAACACGCCGGCCAGGTCGATCCTGTGCTCGTGGCCGCTTGCGCGGTCTTTGAAGCGGATGCCGTCGACGCGCTGGCCGTCGCCGGTGATTTCGGTTGTTTGCGCCGAAGTGTGAACCGCGACGTTGCGCAGACTGCGCAGCTTGGCCACCAGCACCGCGTCGGCCTTGAGCGCATCGGCGAACTCCAGCAGCGTGACATGCTCTACGAGGCCGGCCAGGTCGATGGCGGCTTCGACGCCCGAGTTGCCGCCGCCGATCACCGCGACCTTTTTGCCCTTGAACAGCGGCCCGTCGCAATGCGGGCAGTAGGCCACGCCCTTGTTGCGGTACTCGGCCTCGCCAGGCACGCCGACGTTCTTCCAGCGCGCGCCGGTGGCCAGCACCACGGTGCGGCTGGTGAGCGAAGCGCCGTTGGCCAGCCTGAGCGTGATGTCGCCGCCCGGCCGCGCCGCCGGCTTGAGCGAGGCGACGCGCTGGCCGTTGATGAGGTCGACGTCGTAGGCGCGCACATGCGCCTCCAGCGCGGCGGCGAACTTCGGCCCTTCGGTTTGCCTCACCGAGATGAAGTTTTCGATGCCCAGGGTGTCGAGCGTCTGGCCACCAAAGCGCTCGGCCACCAGGCCGGTGCGGATGCCCTTGCGCGCCGCGTACACGGCAGCCCCGGCGCCGGCCGGCCCGCCGCCGACGATGAGCACGTCGAAGGCGTCCTTGTCGGCAAGCTTCGCCGCCTCTCGCGCTGCTTGGCCGGTGTCGATCTTCCCAAGAATTTCAGCCAGCTCCATGCGGCCCGAGCCGAAGGGCCGGCCGTTGAGATAGACGCTCGGCACCGCCATGATTTGCCGGGCATCGACTTCTTGCTTGAAGAGGCCGCCGTCGATGGCGACGTGACGAATGCGCGGGTTCAGCACCGCCATCATGTTGAGCGCCTGCACCACGTCCGGGCAGTTGTGGCAACTCAGGGAGAGGTAGGTCTCGAACACGTGGTCGCCCTCGAGCGACTCGATCTGCCGGGCGCTGTCGGCGTCGATCTTCGGCGGGTGGCCGCCGGCCTGCAGCAGCGCCAGCACCAGAGAGCTGAATTCGTGCCCCATTGGAACGGCCGCAAAGCGCACGCCGGCGTCGGCGCCGGCACGGCCGACCGAAAACGAGGGGCGGCGAGCGTCGCTCGAGTCCAAGCGCAGACTGATCTTGTCCGAGAGCCCGGCAATTTCTTGCAGCAGCTCGCGCATCTCGAGCGATGCTGGCCGGTCGTCGAGCGAGGCCACCAGCTCCACCGGATGAATTACGCGTTCGAGGTAGCCCGCGAGTTGGGCCTTGAGATTGGCATCGAGCATGGGTCGTCCTTGTGTGGCCCCTGTGGCCCGTGTGGCCCGTGTGGCCCGTGTGCCGCGAGCCGGGCCCGAAGGCCCGGCCGGGCGTGTTCACCAGGGGTTAAGCAGCAGCGGTCTTCAGATCTTGCCGACCAGGTCGAGCGAGGGCGTCAGCGTGGCAGCACCCTCCTTCCACTTCGCCGGGCAAACCTGGCCTGGGTGGGCGGCCACGTATTGCGCCGCCTTGAGCTTGCGCATCAGCTCCGAAGCGTCACGGCCGATGCCGTTGTCGTGCACCTCGCACAGCTTGATCTGGCCGGCGGGGTTGACGACGAAGGTGCCGCGCAAGGCCATGCCTTCCTCTTCGACCATGACCTCGAAATTGCGCGAAAGGGTGCCGGTCGGGTCGCCGATGAGCGCGTAGTTCACCTTCTTGATGGCGTCGGAGGTGTCGTGCCAGGCCTTGTGGGCGAAATGGGAGTCGGTGGAAATGCCGTAGAGCTCGACGCCCAGGTCCTTGAACGCTTCGTGGTGGTCGGCCAGGTCTTCCAGTTCGGTCGGGCAAACAAAAGTGAAGTCGGCCGGGTAGAACATCAAAACGCTCCACTTGCCCTTGAGCGTTTGCTCTGTGACTTCAAAAAACTTGCCGCGCTGATAGGCCTGCGCCTTGAACGGCTTGACTTGGGTGTTGATGAGGGGCATGCGTGGCTCCATAGTTAAGTCGAGGGTCACATTGACCGACGGAAGCCGCAAGTATTGCTGCTATGCAGCATTGTGTGGATTCATTGATCGAATGAACCTCATTAATATTGCCTAAAGGCCTGGCCGAGTGCAGCGAACCGACAGACGGCCCGCCCGGGAATGCGATTTGCCTTGAGATGGCCGCCACTCCGGCATCCCGCCGGTCGAACGAAGTGCGACGTCTCCATGCACACCACCGACACCGACCTCGTCCTTGAAGAAGGCAGCCCTCATCCCCTGGGCGCGAGCTACACCGGCCGCGG
>JANONH010000040.1:0-2343 GCA_031420735.1 Methylibium sp. | reverse complement strand
CGCGCGGGTACGCACGCCGACCCAGAGTCTGCGGTGCTCGGCTGCGCCAATGCGCTGCGCCCGCGGCCCGACCAAAGCCTTGCGGGTGGCGGTTGTTGGTATTCGGCAACTCGAGAAAAAATCGGCTCCATAGGCCCGAGGGCGGTGCGGCGACCGAGCGATTTCTGCTACCCCGGCATGAGCACGGGCGCCGCGCCGTCCTCGGGCCAAGCGCGATCGAGCATCATGCGGAGCTCGAGTTGCGCCGCGATGGTGCGGAGCGCGGATTTCGCAGTTCGGGCGTCTCGCGCGACACGCTGCGCTAGCGGCTCGAGCGCTTGCAGCTTCGCACGCCCGAGTGAGCCGTCAGAGGGCCGCTCGGCCGGTTGTTCCGAGCCGCCGACACACCTCGAGCGCGAGTGCCGACTGGTTGAGCGTGTAGAAGTGGATGGAGGGCACGCCGCCCTCGATGAGCTTCTCGCACAGCCGCGTGACGACGTCCAGGCCAAAGGCGCGGATGGAGGCGGTGTCGTCCATGTAGCCCTCCATCTTGAGCGCCACCCAGCGCGGTATCTCGATGCCGTCGCGCTGTGCGAACTGCGCGATGCGCGCGTAATTGTGAAAGGGCATGATGCCCGCGACGATGGGCGCCTCGACGCCAAGCGCGCGCACTTCGTCCACGAAGTGGAAGTAGGCGTCGGGGTTGTAGAAGAACTGCGTGATGGCCGAGTCGGCGCCGGCGCGCATCTTGTTGGCAAAGTGTTCGAGGTCGCGCTTGGCGTAGCGCTGCTGCGGGTGGTACTCGGGGTAGGCGGCGACCTCGATGCGCAGACGCTTGCCTTCGGTTTCGCGCACGTAGGCGATGAGTTCGCTCGCGTAGCGGAACTCGCCCGCGGTGGCTGTACCGCTGGGCAGGTCGCCGCGCAGCGCCACCATGCGCTTGATGCCGCTGGCGCGGTAGCTCGACAGGATCTCGGCAATGTTCGCCCGCGTGGAGCCCACGCACGACAAATGGGGCGCGGCCTCGAAGCCGAGGGCAGCGATGTCGTTGACGATGGCCAGGGTGCGATCGCGGGTGGAGCCACCGGCGCCGTAAGTGACGCTGAAGAATTCGGGCCCGACGCTGCCGAGTTCCTGCACCACGGTCTTGAGCTTTTCGCTGCCGGCGTCGGTGTTGGGCGGGTAAAACTCAAAACTCACCGGCACCGGCAAGCGCAAGGCGGCAGGGGCTGCACTCATGTTTTGGTCTCCAGGGGCTGCGGCGTGCGCTCGGCCCAGATAAAGAATTCCCGGTTGCCGTCGGCTCCCGCGACAGCACTGTCCATGTAGCCGCGCACGGCCAGGCCCGCTTCAAGGCAGGCCGCGCGCAGCTTGCGCTCGACCTCGGCGTAGGCGCTCGGCTGTTTGACCAAGCCGCCCTTGCCGATGTCCTTGGGCTGCAGCTCGAACTGCGGCTTGACGAGCGCAAGCAGCGTTGCACCGTTCGCGAGCAGCGGCACCAGCGCGGGCAAGACGGTCGTCAGCGGGATGAAGCTGAGGTCGGCAACGATCACGTCGAAGCCGGCCTCGGGCCAGCCGCTACCGAGGGCCGCGGGTGTGAGGCTGCGGGCGTTAACGCCCTCGATCGCAGTAACGCGGGCATGTTCGCGCAGCGAGTGATGCAACTGGCCGTGTCCGACATCCACGCCCACCACGTGGGCTGCACCGTGCGCGAGCAGCACTTCGGTGAAGCCGCCGGTGCTCTGCCCGACATCCAGGCAACGGGTGCCGTGCACGGCCAGGGCGGTGGCCTGCAAGGCGGCGTCGAGCTTGAGCCCGGCGCGTGACACCCAGCGCAACTCGGCGGCGTCGGTGACGCGCAACTCGCAGTGGTCGGCGAGCTCTTCGCCGCACTTGCGCAGGGCCACCCACTCGGTTGCCGCGCGGCGCTGGACGGCACCGCGCTCGATGAGGCGCTGCGCGGCCGAGCGCGTTGGCGCGAGGCCGCGCGTGGTGAGGAGGACGTCGGCGCGGGTCATGGCCGGCTCATGCGCCTACGGTTGTCCCATGGCGGCAGCGCCACCCGTGGCGCGAGAACCGGTGTCTTGCAAGGGAAAGCGGCGAAGCCAGAGCGGGGGTGGTCCACATCAATAGCGGTAGGTATCGGCCTTGTACGGGCCGGCCTTGGAGACGCCGATGTAGGCGGCCTGCTCGTCGGTCAGCTCGGTCAATTTCGCGCCCACTTTGTTCAGGTGCAGGCGCGCCACCTTTTCGTCCAGGTGCTTGGGCAGCACGTAGACCTGCCCGACGGCGTAGTCGGCCTGTTTGGTGAACAGCTCGATCTGCGCGATGGTCTGGTTGGCAAACGAACTCGACATCACGAAG
>JANONH010000039.1:0-13350 GCA_031420735.1 Methylibium sp. | reverse complement strand
CGGGGGATGTTTTCCGTGTCACAAAAGCACACACTTTCCCCATCGTGAACAGCAACCGGTTTGCCGAACGAGGAGAGACGGGATGACCAAGAACCGCAAAAGAATGTACAGAAGCCTGATCGGCTTGGTTTGCTGTGCCGCGATCGGCCTGGGAACTTACGCCACGCGCTCCGGCGCTCCTGCAGGCGCGCAGCCAAACCAGCTGTTCGCGGCAAATGCACCCAAGAGCGCGGCCATCGATCTCGGCGAAGCGGGCGTACACGACAAGGGTGGGCCGAACGCTTGGGCCGAGAGTTCTCGTCCGGCAGCCGTGGTCTTGGCGGAGTCTCTTGCGCCGCCCACCTTGCACGCCAGCCGGGAAGCGCCCGCCCTCAGCAGCTGGGTGCTGTTCGATTACCCGAAAACCGGGCCATTGGGCCACTTGAAGACCGCCGCGGGCGGGACTTACGGCGACGGGTCGATCGTCCTTGCCAAGCTCGACGAGGGCGACGCGGTTCGCGGTGGCTCGGGACCGGTGTTCCTTTCGAGCCCTTTGCCTGGCGGCCCTTCGCCTGGCCTCACCTCGCCCGATTCGCGCGTTCAGCCGCTCGACGAGTGCTCCGATTGCCAGAACTTGCCCCTGGTGGTTTCACCGGTGCCCGAACCGAGCACCTACGCCCTCATGTTGGCCGGCCTGCTGACCATCGGAGTTCTGGCGCGTCGGCGCAAGCCCCGCGACGGGCAGTGACCAGGCAGTGCTCGGCGGGGTTTTGCCGCCCCTCGAGCACAGCTCTGCGGCCACCGCAGGAAGCTGGCTAGTTCAGCTTGGCGTCTTCGTGCTTCGCCTCGGCCATGGCTTCGGGCTCCAGCTCTTCCGCGGCGCGGTTGAGCTTGATGAACATTCCCCAGCCCGCCAGCATCGCGCCGACTGCAACCAGGACCGACGCCGCTTCGGGCAGGCGCTCCGGGTCTTGGTGCAAGGCCTGGAAAACGGCCACCAGACCCCCGATCGAAAGCGCCACGACGACCACCACCAAGAAGCGCGAGAGAAAACGCCGCACCCGCGTGGGTGCGCTCACATGGACGCTGCGCACGACCTCCTCTTCCAGAATTGTTTGACCGATCTGCAAGGCAACCACCGCCACGGCGAGCAGGCCTACGGCTTCGATGACGCCCAACGAGGCCTTGTGCGTGAAGCCATCGCTCATCGCCGACTAGGCCGTGCTCACGCCAATGACCATTAACAACAAGGCGGCGAACACGAACAACAGCGCGATCAGCGCGTGGACGGCCGGGAACACGCCCAGCAGCCACTTCATTGCGCCGCCCTCTCGAAGAACCGGCAGCGAAGAAGCGCATGCCGGGACGTGCAAATAGCGCTCAGGAAGCGTCGGAAGAGCGTTTTCGGCTGCGCGAACGCGGCGCCGAGCTCAAGGGCGAGCCGACGGTCTTCTGCAGCGGGGCGGGTTTGACAAGGGACGCCGAACTGACCGCCGCTTTCAGCATCGCCCGCTGCGCCAGCAGCAAGGCGCGCGTTTCCTCCGCGCGACTGCCATAGCCTTGCAGTGCACCATGATCGGGCTTGCTGTTGCCCAGGCTCACTGCGCCCATGCCCTCGATGAGGCACTTGCCCGACGCTCGGTCCCAAAGCCAATAGAAGCCTTCGAGCAAGGTGAGAATCTGCTGCGGGGTGCCTTGCACCAAGCAATGGCGGTAGCCATCGGAGTCGTACAAGGATCGGGTGACGTCGAGTTTTTGTTCGAGCATGGCGACAGGCGAACTGAAAGAGAGGCCCCGAGCATGCCGCCAATACGCAGAAGGCGGCGTGAATTACGCCGCGTGGGATGCCAAGCCACCGCCTGGAAGGCGCAGGAAAACGCGCCGAGCGTGATGTCGTGCTGCCGTTTGCGGCCTGCTTGAAGTTTGAAGCTTGCATCGCGCTAGTCCGCCACCGTGGGTGGGTCTGCGGCCTCGCGAGCGCGTGCCGCCAGGCGCTTGGCGCGTGCTTCCATCGTGAGGTAGAGCGGCACGGCGGCGGCCAGCGGCGCCAGGTAATAGAGGCCCCGGTAGGTGAGCAACACCGCCAGCAGTTGGGTCTGCGAAATACGGTGCGACAGCAGCGCCACGAACACGGCCTCGAGCACCCCGAGTCCGGCGGGAACATGAGCGACCACCCCGGCCACGGCGCCCACCAAGAGCACCGCCAGCACCGTGGAATATTCGATCTGCCGCTGCAGCAAGACGTACACCACGCCGCCAATCAGCGCCCAGTTGAGCGAGGACAAGCCGAGCTGCAGCAGGGCCGCACCGAGCCGCGGCAAGGCGAACTCATGGCCGCGCACACTGAATGCGCGGCGCCGCGACAAGGCGCACAGCGCGATGTAGCCGGCTGCACACAGGACCATCACGGCGCCGAGCCATCGAAGCCCGGCGCTGTCGAGCTTCCAGTCGGGAGGAAGCTCTGGCGGGTGCATCAAGAAGAGCGCGCCTCCGAGCGCGAGGTAGCCTAACCAGTTGGTCGTGAGGCTGAAAGCGAGCACGCGCGTGATCTCCGCCGTGTCCAGACCCAGCCGTGAGTAGAGGCGAAAACGGAACGCGAAGCCGCCCACCAACGAGCCGAAGTTCAAATTGAAGGCGTAGCTCACGAAAGCCACCTGCGCCACCCGGGAGGCGCTCAGGGAGTGGCCGGCATAGCGTCTGCCCATCACGTCGTAGCTCGCGTAGAGCGCATGGCTTGCCAAAGCCAAGGCCGCGGCGCTCCACAAGGTCGGCGCTGCATACCGCCCAACTGCGCTCAAGACTTGCGACCACTCGATGTCGCGCGCGTGCTTGACGATGAGCCACGCCACTGCCGCGAAGAACACCAGCGTGAGCGCGCGTTTGACAGTTGGCCAGCAGGCTCGCGAGCTCAGTGCGCGCTTTTGTTCGGGCCCGCTCGCGTGTGCAGTGCCGGTGGCAGGACCCGGTGCCGAAGGAGCGTTCATCGTCAGCGATCGGCGGCCACCGAACGCCGATCGTCGGCGGCGCTTGGCTCCGTCGGACGACGCGCCGGCTCGAGGCGGGGCATGTGGGCCGGCAGCCAACCGGCCCAGGCTGGAAAGCGGCGCAGGAAATGAAAGACGAAGAAGCTGCGCACGCCGCGCCAGGCCCGGCTGCCAGCATCGGGTTCGGCCAGCACCTCGGTACAGCCGTTGTCGATCAACCACTCGAGCCGACCACGAAGCTGGGTGTTGAAGTCCCGGTCGCGCACCATGAGATTGGCCTCCAGGTTAAGCGCCAGACTCAAAGGGTCGAGGTTGCTCGAACCGACCGTGCACCATTCGTCGTCCACCAGCGCAACCTTGCCGTGCAAGGGCCGCTTGCAATATTCGTAGACCTTCACATCGGCGCGCAACAGATGTTCATAGAGCATCTCGGCGGCGGTCTTGACGATCGCCATGTCGGGCTCGCCCTGCAAAATGAGCCGCACGCGCACGCCGCGCCTCGCCGCGCGCCTGAGTTCGCGCAGCAGGCGGTAGCCTGGGAAGAAGTAAGCGTTGGCGATGATCACTTCGCGCCGCGCCGAGCGTATGGCCGCACGGTAGTGCCGCTCTATGTCGGTGCGGTGTTCGCCGTTGTCGCGCACGACGAACAGCGCCTGCGCCGGGCCGGGCTGGGTCGCGCCCGACTCGGTGTCGAGCGGCCTGCGACGCCGGAACCAGCGGCGCTCTGTGCCCGGTTTGCCCATGGCGTGGCGAACGAAAGCCTCGATGTCCTTTACGACCGGGCCGATCACCTCGACCGCATAGTCTTGTTTCGCCTCGGGCCCGAAGTCGTCCAAGTGGTCGGCCGAGTAGTTGATGCCGCCGACGAAGGCGCGCGCGCCGTCGACCACCACCAGTTTTCGGTGCATGCGCCGAAAGAGATTCAGGCGCATACCGAAGACCCGCCGGGCGCTCGGATCGAAGACATGCAGCCGCACACCCGCATCGCTCAGGCTGGCGATGTAGGCGGGCGTCAGCTCGGAAGAGCCAAAACCGTCGACCGTCATGTCGACCTGCACGCCACGCGAAACGGCCGCCACGAGCGCATCGCGCAGCGCCAGCCCAACCTTGTCTTCAAACAAGATGAAGGTTTCTATCAAGACTTCCCGTTGCGCCGCCGCAATGGCTTCGAATACCGCCGGGAAGAAAGCTTCCCCGTTCTCGAGCAGGCGCAGCGCGTGCCCCGGCTTCCAGCGCGCGCTCACAGGCTGATCTCCGCGGCCAACGGTGTGTGGTCCGACAGATGCGACCAGGGTCGGCGCGGCAGCACCATCGGTGCATGGACCTTGGCATTTCTCACGTAGATTCGGTCCAGGGAAAGCAAGGGAAAGCGCGCCGGGTAGGTCTTGGCCGACGCACCGTTTGCCCGCAGGAACACCTCGTGCAGTCCGGCGCAACGGTCGAGCACGCGGTATGCACGGCGGCGCCAGTCGTTGAAGTCACCCGCGATCAACAAGGGCGCGTCCCGCGGCACCTCTTTGTCGACCATGTGGCAGAGCAGTTCCAGCTGTTGGTTGCGGTGCGACTCCTGCAGGCCCAAGTGCACGCAGATCGCATGCACCTCTGAGGCATGACCCGGCGGGCGCAGCACGCAATGAAGCAGACCACGCCGCTCGGACCCGGAAATAGACACGTCGCGGTTTTCAAAGCGAACGATTGGAAATTTGGAAAGCAAGGCGTTTCCGTGGTCACCGTTGGGGTAGACGGCGTTGCGGCCGTAGGCGAACTGCGGCCAGATCGTGTCGGCAAGGAACTCGTAGTGCGGCGTTGGCGGCCAATTCGCATGCCGACCGGAATGCTTGGCATGCGTGCCCTGCACCTCCTGCAAAAAGACGACATCCGCACCCACGACCCGAACGGCTTCACGCAGCTCATGCAACATGAACCGGCGGTTAAACGCCGTGAATCCCTTGTGCGCGTTCACCGTCAACACCTTGAATGAAAAGCAGGACAAAGGGTGGCTCATGCGAGAGGTTGCGAGGAAGCGATGCATTCAGTAGCAAATGGCTCTCCCGCCGGGTTGAAGCCGGCCACCTCAGTGCCGCACGGCGCGCTGCGCGGCGCCGAGGTGGCGTGCAGTCCGTCACGTCGATGCGGGAAACATGAAGAAGGGCGCCGTTTTACTGCGGTTTGGCGACCCTTGTTACTCCTTTGCCGTGGGCCAGTGCTTAAACCGCCACCACACTCGGGCTCGATTCCCCTGATTAGTGACGAAACGCTCCCATGACCGAAGTTGCCGACCCCGCCGCTCTCCTGCCGTGCCCGCGCAGTAGCCAGTTGCGCGAGCACACGCCGCTGGTGCGCAAGATTGCGGGCCGCATCGGGGCACGGGCGCCCTCGAACGTGGGCATTGACGAGTTGATGCAGGCGGGCCTCATCGGGCTCGATGAGGCCCTTAGCCGCTTTGAGTCCGGCCAGGGCGCCACCTTCGACACCTATGCATCGCGCCGCATCGAAGGCGCCATGCTCGACACCTTG
Organism: Methylibium sp.; assembly: GCA_031420735.1. Classification (GTDB taxonomy): domain Bacteria; phylum Pseudomonadota; class Gammaproteobacteria; order Burkholderiales; family Burkholderiaceae_C; genus Methylibium. The sequence goes on along the minus strand of JANONH010000039.1, from coordinate 7,870 downwards.
CGCGCCGCTGACGAACTCTCGCGCGACTCGCGCCAGCGCCAGCGCGCGATCCGCAATGCCGTAAGCGAGCTCGAGCAGCGCCTGCTGCGCGCCCCGCGCGCCCAGGAAGTGGCCAACGAACTCCGCTGGACCCTGGCGCAGTTCCACGATGTCATGGTCGACGCGGGTGCCAGGGCCAAGCGGGACGGCGACCGGGCGCTCGACGAAGTCCAACACGGGTTGACCACTGCCGCCGAGCTGGGCTTGGACGAAGACGCGCACCTGGCCGACACGCAGTCGGACCCGATGCATGCCCTCCAGCTTCGACAGCGCCATGTGGCACTCAACCGTGCGTTCGACGCACTCGACGAGCGCGAGCGCACGGTCATGGAAATGATCTACGACCGTGGTCTCGACCAAAGCCAGGTCGCGCTCAACCTTGGCTTGAGTGCCGCGCGCACCTCGCAAATCCACTCGGCCATCGTCGAGAAGCTCAAGCGCCGGCTGCGCGACTGGTAGCGCAGCCGGGCCGCACTGCCAGGCCCAGGCCGGCTCGGCGCTAAGGTGCCAGAACCCGCAGCAGCCAGCCGTTCAAGTCGGCGATCTCGGCGGCGCACACGGCGTGCGGCATGTCGTACTCATGCCATTCGAGCGGTTGGCCGAGGGCTTGCAGCGTCTCGCACGTGGCGAGCGCCCTCGAGAGGGAAACAACCGGGTCGCTGCGGCCGTGCGCCAGAAAAACAGGCGTGTTGCAATTGTTTGGGCTGCGCTCGGCTTGGGTCTGTGCGGCCAGCGGCAAGTAGCCCGAAAGACCGGCCAGCCCGGCAAGTCGCTCGCCGTGGCGCAGACCGGCCAGGAGCGTCAGAGCACAGCCCTGGGAAAAGCCTGCCAGCACGATGCGTCGCGCAGCGATGCCGCGCTCTTTTTCGCGAGCGATGAGCGCCTCGACTTCCTTCATCGAAGCCCGCAGGCCGGTCTCGTCTTCGCGCTGCAACAGATCGGCGCCGAAAATGTCGTACCAGGCCCGCATGGCGTAGCCGCCGTTGACGGTGACCGGCCGCACCGGCGCATGCGGCAGGACGAAGCGCACGCCGCCAAGCGACGTCAACTCGAGCGCCTGGCACACCGGGACGAAGTCGTTGCCATCGGCGCCCAAACCGTGCAGCACGATGATGCTGGCGCCGGGGTCGTCCGCCGTTTGAATCTCTATGGTTTCGAGTGTCATGGTCGCGCGATGCTAAGCGCAATGCGTCGGCGGCCACAAGGCGCGCTCGCGTCACAGCGGTCGTCGCGCAAAATCCTCCTCGGCATCGACCTCTTCCTTCGCATCCCATTCGGTGCGCAGCGTGGCCGAACCGTGGGCTTAGCCCTGCGCGCGCTAGAGCGTCTTGCGGCGGCTTTCCCCCTTTAGGGGGGGCAGCTTCCCCCTTCGGTGCGATGGCGCCGGCGGCGAGCGGCACGCACCATAAGCCATGCGCTTTCAAAGGACCGCCATGCCGCAACACTTGCTCGCGACCCACCGCCGGTCGTCGTTCATCTTTAATTCGGCGCCGACCGCCGCCGTCGCTCGGGCACGGTGCCTCGCACGCGCCCCGGCCGACGCCGACGCAGAAGCCGACGATGCGTCGTGTACGAACGGATTTTTCGATTCCAGCCACGATTTGAGCCGAGGACTTGCCGTGACGGAACACTGCGGCGGGCGCGATGAGGAGTACGCCGACGATTACGGCTTTGCGGCATTCGCCTGAACCCGCAGGCCGCGCGCGACCGGCATGATGGCCGCGCAAGCTCGCACCTCACGAAGAAAGTCGACCGATGCAGGCTTCCGCGCTCGAGCCAGGACTCTTCGCAGACCCTGCAGAGCCCATGCTGGCGCGCTGCGCCTGGTGCGCCGCCAGTGCCGCGTACCGGCACTATCACGACGTCGAATGGGGGCGCCCCGTTGCCGATGATCGCCGGCTGTTCGAAAAGCTCTGCCTCGAAGGTTTCCAGGCCGGCCTGAGCTGGCTCACCATCCTTAACAAGCGCGAGAACTTCCGCCTCGCGTTCAGCGGGTTCGACGCCGAGCAAATGGCGAACTACGGCGCCGCGGATGTCGAGCGATTGCTCGGCGAGACCGGCATCGTGCGGCACCGCGGCAAGATTGAATCGGCCATCAACAATGCGCGCCGGGTGCTGGCGCTGCGCGCGGAATTCGGCTCGCTGGCGGCCTACGCCTGGGGCTACGAATCAAGCGGCGGCCCTCGGCCGGCGCGCATCAGCCAGGCGACGCTGGCGAGCGTCGCCACATCGGCCGCCTCGCATTCGATGTCGCGCGACTTGAAGCGTCGAGGCTGGAGCTTCGTCGGGCCGACCACCGTGTACGCCTTCATGCAGGCCATGGGCCTGGTCAACGATCACCTCGAAGGTTGTCATGTGCGCGAAGCCGCTTTGGCCGAGCGCAGAGACTTCACGCTGCCGCTACCAGGCACGCCAGCCCAGCGGCTTTGAGATGACCACAGGCGGTGAGGAAATGGAAGGCCGCCACCCATCCCTCGCGCGCTGAAAGCACGAGCCGGGCCAGAAAAAACTGGCCTGGCTGCGTCAGATTCCGAGGATCTTGCGGGCCTCGCCCAGCGCTGTTTCCGATTCGCCGTGCTTGCCCGCCTTGTGCAAGGTCTCGCCTTCGCTGCGCAATTGTTTAACTTTGGCCATGTCGGCGTCGCTCAGCTTGGGAGCGGTGGCCAACTTCGCGTCGATTGCCGCCATGTCCTTGGGGCAGTGACCGGCCAGGGCTGCGCCGCCCGCGCTGGCAAGGGCGGCGGCAAGAGCAAACGAGACGAGCTTGTGCATACGTGACTCCCGGAGTGAAGGTGCAAGCCCTGGTTTGAAAGGGCTTGGAGCACTCTAATCGCACTTGCCGCTTCGCGCAGAGTGTGGTCGTCTGCACGAGATCACCGCCTCCCGAGGCGCGCTGCGCCTTTTAGAATTCGCGATGCCCGCAGCTCCCCTTCCTGCCTATCGCCGTAAGTTGTTTTGGGTGGCGCTGCTGTATTTCAGCGAGGGTCTTCCGCTGGGGGTGTTCTACGACATTTTCCCGGTCTGGTTTCGCCAGCAGGGCATGGAGCTGGCCGACATCGGGCTGTTGTCGCTGCTCGGGCTGGCCTGGACCGTGAAGTTTCTATGGGCACCGGCCGTCGATTGGGCGCGTCATCACCGGCGCTGGGTGGCTGCGGCCAACCTCGGCATGGCCGCGGTGATGCTGGCCTTCGCGCTGGCCGGGCTGGCCCTCGGGCCGTGGGCGTGGTTCGCCATCGGCGCCTTCACCATGCTGTCGGCCACCAACGACATCGCCACCGACGGCTACACCATCGAATTCCTCGATCGACGCGAATACGGACTGGCCAATGGCCTGCGCATCGGCTTCTACCGCGCCGGCATGCTGACGGCCGGCGTCCTCCTCATGGTGTCGGGTTGGCTTGGATGGGGCGCCGCCTACGCCTTGGGCGCAGCCGTCTTCGTCGTCAACGGCGCGATGGTGTTGCTGGCGCCAGCCGAGGCGGTCAGGCAAGGCACACCGCTCACGAGCGTGGCCGCCGAGTTCCGGTTGCTGCGCCAGCAACCCAACTTCCTGGTCGCGCTTGCGCTGGTCTTGCTCGGCTTGCTTTGGCCCGTGCTCGGCCCGCTGGCCAAGGCGCTCGGCTGGGCCGAGGTGCAGGCCGTGGGCAGCAGTTGGTGGTTTCGCGGCGCGGTGCCGGTGGGCCTCATGTTCCTTGGCGCAGTCCTGCTGGTGCGCTCGGCAAAAAGCCCCGCCGCGCTGACGCTGCGCGATGGCCCGGTGTTCGGCGCCTGGGTCGAACTGTTGCTGCGCCCGGGCATGGTCGCAGTGCTCGCTTTCATTCTGGTGTTCAAGCTCGGCGATTCGGCCATGGGCTTCATGGTGAAGCCGTTCTGGGTCGATGCCGGCTTTACGGCCGGCCAGATCGGCTTCGTGAGCGTGAACATCGGACTGGCCTTGTCGATCGCCGGAGGCCTGCTGGGCGGCTGGTACGTCGACAAGCGTGGCATCTTCCGCGGCCTGTGGGTGCTGGGCCTGTGGCAAGCCGCTTCCAACTTGGTCTATGCGTTCGCCGCGTCGGTGGTGCCACTGCTCACGCCGGGCGCGGCGGCGACGCTGGGCGTGGCACCGGCGGATCAGGCATTGGTTTACGCGGCCAGTGCCTTCGAGAGCCTGACCCAGGGCCTGGGCACCGGCGCCTTCCTGGCGTTCCTGATGGCCATCACCAGCAAAGAGCGCGCGACGACTGAATACGCCATTCTTTCGAGCATCTTCGCCTTCAGCCGTTCGGTGGCGGGCTGGGCGGGGGGCATCGGCGCGCAAGAGCTGGGTTACGCGCCCTACTTCTTTTTGACCTTCTGGCTCTCGTTTCCAGCCTATCTGCTCTTGCCGCAGGTACGTCAAATGCTAGAGAGAGCTGTGCAACCTGGAGTCAGAGTGAAATGAAACACGCTCCTGTTGGCCCTTCAACGCCGTCCCGCCTTCGCTGCGGTTTTTGCTTGGCGATGAGCAGGGTTTGCTTGGCTGGCGCCAGGCCGACGCCAGACGCTTCGCGACGCCTGTTCGGCAGCGCCGCAGTGGCCGCGGGTCTGGGGCTGGCGCTGCCCGCGGGCGCGCGCGAGGGCGTCGATGTCGGCAAACAATCGGGTTTCTCCAAGCTGGTTTCTCCCGAGCAGGTCGAACAGGCGGCCGCGCAGCAATATTCTCAACTCCTGCGCGAGGCGCGCAGCAAGGATGCGCTGGTGGCCGCGGGCGACCCTCGCAGCGAGCGCTTGCAGGCGATTGCGCAGCGCATCGTTCCGTTCGCTCCGGCATGGAACGACCGCGCTGCGCAGTGGAAGTGGGAGGTCAACCTGTTGGCGAGCAAGCAAATCAATGCCTTCTGCATGCCGGGCGGCAAGATCGCCTTCTTCACCGGCCTCATAGAACAGCTCAAGCTGACCGACGACGAGGTGTCGATGGTCATGGGCCACGAGGTCGCGCACGCGCTGCGCGAACACGCTCGCGAACGCATGGGCAAGTCCGCCGCCACCGGGCTCGGCCTGGAACTCGGTGCCGCGTTGTTCGGCCTGGGCGGCGGTGGCCGCACGCTCGCAGGCATCGGCGGGCAGTTGCTGCAGCTCAAGTTCGGCCGGGACGACGAGTCCGAGGCCGACCTCGTGGGCATGGAGTTGGCTGCACGCGCCGGCTACGACCCGCGCTCCGGGGTGAGTCTGTGGACCAAGATGGGTCGGGCGACCGGTGGCGGGTCGGGCGCAAGCGGCAGCAAGCTGCTCGAGTACGGCTCGACCCATCCGCAGGGTGCTTCGCGCATCGGCGACATCGAAGCCAGCCTGCCCAAGGTCATGCCCCTCTACAACCGTGCACCCAAACCGACGCAGCGCTGGGACGGCGGCTTGGCCGACAGCGGTGACCGGGCGCGCCGCCTGCCGTCGCCATCGCGGCCCCAGTCTCTGTAGCCGCAGCGTCTGTAGCCGCAGCGGCGCGGGCTGGGAGTCTCAGCGGAGTCGCTCGAACACCCAATCGGCCGCGGCCAACAAGCGGTGGTCGTCGCCGTGGCGCCCGACGAGTTGCACGCCGACCGGCAGTCCGCTTCGGCCCCGACCGACGGGCAGGTGGATGCAGGGCAGGCCGAGCAGGGTCCAGCCGCGACAAAAAAGCGGGTCGCCCGTGCTGCCGAGCCCGAGCGGCGCCTCGCCCACGGTGCTGGGAGCCATCAGCAGGTCGTGGCATTCGAACAGCGCGTCGATCGCGCGGCGCGCTCGCAAGGTGGTCGCAAGATTGCTCGCGTGGCGCTCTGCACCGACGGCCGAGCCCTTGTCGAGCAGGGCGCGCAGCGGCGCGCTGAGGCGCTCTGCGTGCTGCGTGCGTTCATGGCTGAGCGAGCGCGAGGTTTCGTGCGCCATCACCTCTTCTTGGAGTGCCGCCCAAGCGCTCGAGCCGGCCGGCAATGCTGCGTCCGCGCAGGCTGCGGCCGTGGCGGTTAGCGCCTGCGCGGCGTCTTGCCAGACGCGCTGGCTGTCGTCTTGGGCCTGGTCCCAGTGCGGTGTGCGGCACAGGCCCACGCGAGGCGGCGCAGCGCACGGCCAGCGCTGCAGACGCGCGTCGCTTGTCAACACCGCGCCGAGCAGGGCGACGTCGCGCACCGAGCGACCGAAGCCGCCCACGGTGTCGAGTGTTTCCGACAGGCTCTTCAAGCCGGCGCGCGGCACGCGGCCCAGGCTTGGCTTGTAGCCCACGACGCCGCAAAAAGCGGCCGGGCGGATGAGTGAGCCTGCCGTTTGGGTGCCCAGCGCGAGCGGCAGCATGAAGTCGGCCACCGCGGCGGCCGAGCCGCTCGATGATCCGCCCGGCGTGTGCTCGAGGCGGTGTGGGTTGCGGGTCGGCCCGGGGTGCATGTTGGCGAGCTCGGTCGTCACCGTCTTGCCAAGCACCAGAGCGCCGGCTTCTCGGCACAGGGCCACGGCGGCCGCATCGGCGCGCGGACGGTGGCCGGCGTAAAGTGGCGTGCCGTAGGCAGTCGGCAGATCGACGGTGTCGAACAGGTCCTTCACGCCGATCGGCAGGCCATGCAGCGGCCCGCGCCAGGCGCTGCGGTCGAGTGCGCGCGCCCGCTCGACCGCAGCGTCGGCGTCGAGCAGGGCAAAGGCACGCACGTCGCTCTCCCGCGCGTCAATGCGCTCCAGGCAGGCCCGCAGCAGATCTTCGGCACGCAGTTCCCGCCGCGCCATGAGCTCGGCCGCCTGCCAGGCATGCAATCGATTCGTATCCATGAAGCTGCGTGGGCTGGGACTCGGGACTTGCGCGTGCGCGTGCCTTACTTCTTGGCGCGCAGTCCCACCACCACCAGCAACACGCCGACGCCAAGTAAGCCCAAACCCCACAGGGGCGGCGGCTTTCGGCGCTCGGTTTTGGTGATCGCCAGCGAGCCGATCTTGGCCACCGTCTCCTGCTGGTCGAAGCCCAGCAGGCCTGCGGAGATCAAGCCGCCGGCCACCAGCAGAAGAACTCCGACGATGAGTGCCAAGTTGCGCATGCGATGGGTCCGATCAAAGCGTGAGGTCGTAATCCACCGTCAGTGGTGCATGGTCCGAGAAGCGCTCGGCCTTGTAGACCGAGACCGCCAGCGCCTTGGCCGCGAGCGCCGGTGTCGCCAGCTGGTAGTCGATGCGCCAGCCGACATTGTTAGCCCAGGCCTGGCCACGGCTGCTCCACCAGGTGTAGGCCTCGCCACCGTCGTCGGGCCGCAAGCGGCGGTGCACGTCCACCAGACCGAGCTCGCCGAGCGCGCGGCTCATCCAGGCGCGCTCTTCGGGTAGGAAGCCACTGTTTTTCCGGTTGCTGCGCCAGTTCTTCAGGTCGATCTCGCGGTGGGCGATGTTCACGTCGCCCACGAGAATGAATTCGCGGCTGGCCGCGAGCAGCTTGAGGTAGGGATAGAACACCTCGAGAAAGCGGAACTTGGCCTGTTGGCGCTCTTGCGAGCTCGAGCCGCTCGGAAAATAGCAACTGATGATGGAGAGCTTGCGCAGAGGCGTGTCGAAGCGCATCTCGACATAGCGGCCCTCGGCGTCGAACTCCGGCTCGCCGATGCCGACAATGACCTCCGAGGGGGCCCGTCGCGCGTAGAGACCGACTCCCGAATAGCCCTTCTTGTCGGCGAAGTGAAAGTGCCCGGTCAAGCCCGCCACCGTCTCGAAGCGCCCGCCCACGTCGGCGGCCTGGGCCTTGAGCTCCTGCACGCCCATACAATCGATTTCGGCGCGCTCGGCCCACTGCAGCCAGCCCTTGCTGGCGGCCGAACGAATGCCGTTGAGATTGAGCGAAACCAGACGCAGCATGGCCGTACCCCCA
>JANONH010000038.1:0-12527 GCA_031420735.1 Methylibium sp. | reverse complement strand
GCGCCAACTGTGGTGGGGCCACCAGATTCCCGCCTGGTACGGCACGAACGGCGAATTGTTCGTGGCAGCAAGCGAGGAAGACGCCCAGGCCAAGGCCCGCGCGGCCGGCTACGGCGGCCCGCTCGAGCGCGACCCCGACGTGCTCGACACCTGGTTCTCTTCGGCCCTGGTTCCGTTCTCGTCGCTCGGCTGGCCCGAGCCGAGCAAGGAGCTGCAGCTTTTCTTGCCCTCGAGCGTGCTCGTGACGGGCTACGAGATCATCTTCTTCTGGGTCGCGCGCATGATCATGATGACGACCCACTTCACCGGCAAGGTGCCCTTCGAGACGGTCTACATCCACGGCATGGTGCGCGACGCCGAAGGCCGCAAGATGAGCAAGTCCGAGGGCAATGTGCTCGACCCGGTCGACCTGATCCAGGGCGTGGACCTCGAAACCCTGGTGAGTAAGTCCACCACCGGGCTGCGCCGCCCCGAGACCGCGCCCAAGATCGCCGCACGGGTGAGGAAAGAGTTCCCCGAGGGCATGCCGGCCTACGGCGCCGACGCGCTGCGCTTCACGATGGCCAGCTACGCCAACCTCGGGCGCAACATCGCTTTCGACACCAAGCGCTGCGAGGGCTATCGCAATTTTTGCAACAAGCTCTGGAACGCAACGCGCTTCGTGCTGATGAATTGCCAAGGCCAGGATTGCGGCCTGGCCGAGCACGGCGCCGAGCAATGCGTGCCGGGCGGCTATCTCGACTTCTCCGAAGCCGACCGATGGATCGTTGGCGAACTGCAACGCGTCGAGGCCGCCGTGGAGAAGGGCTTCGCCGAGCACCGCCTGGACAACGTGGCGAGCGTGCTCTACCAGTTCGTGTGGGACGAATACTGCGACTGGTACTTAGAGATCGCCAAGGCGCAACTCGCGCGCGCCATCGAGGTGCAAGACGCGGCGGGCCAGCGCGCCACACGGCGCACCCTGATTCGGGTGCTGGAGACGGCGCTGCGCCTCCTGCACCCGCTCGTGCCCTTCATCACCGAGGAGCTGTGGCAGTCGGTCGCGCCGGTGGCCGGGCGCAGGCTCGCCGGCAGCGACGCCTCGGTCGCCACTGCGCCCTACCCCCGAGCACAGCTCGAGCGCGTAGATCCCCTGGCCGACGCCTGGGTCGCCCGCTTGAAGAGCGTGGTGGGGGCTTGCCGCAACCTGCGCTCGGAAATGAGCCTTTCGCCAGCCGAGCGCGTGCCCTTGCTGGCGCTCGGCGACGCAGTTTTCATGGCGCGGGCCGCGCCGCTCATCAAGGCGCTGGGCAAGCTGTCGGAGGTTCGCCTGGTCGAGCATGAAGCCGACTTCCTTGCAGCCACCGCGTCGGCCCCGGTGTCGGAAGTGGGCGAAGCGCGCCTGGCGCTGCAGGTGAGCGTCGACGTCGGGGCCGAGCGCGAGCGCCTGTCCAAAGAAGTGGCTCGGCTCGAAGGCGAGTGCGTCAAGGCCGAGGCCAAGCTCGCCAACGAGAGCTTTGTCGCGCGCGCTCCGGCCACCGTGGTGGCCCAGGAACGCCGACGGCTCGAGGAATTCAGCGCGACGCTGGATCGGGTGCGCGCTCAGCGCTCGCGCCTGGGCTGAGCCCGGGCGCCTGAGAGTCGGCAGCGCGGCGCTCGGGAGGTTGCGCCGTGTCGGCAGCGCCTTCGTCGCCCATCAGGGGTGCGGGCACGGACACCGGGCCGTGCTGCGATGAGCTGGGCGCGCTGGAGCGCTTGACGTCGCGCGCTACCGGCGGCGTCTGGCTAAGGATTTCATCGATGCGCTGGGCCACCGCCCAGACGCTGCGCACGCGCGACTCCTGGGTGTAGCCGGCCAGGCGCGAGCTGGTGTGCAGATTGGGTGCGCCGTGCAGGGGCCGGTCCGGGTCGAGCAGGCCGGGCTCCACGCTGTCGAGCCATGCGGCGCCGAGGCGGCCGCTGCGCAGGGCCATGGCCAGGGCCGATTCGTCGAAGATCGCGGAGTGCGAGGTGCTCAGCAGCACCTGGCCGGGTTTGCACTGCGGCAGGTAACGCTCGCCAAGCAAACCCTGGTAGCGGCTGTAGAAGGGCAGTTGCACGCACACCGCATCGGCGGTTTCGAGCAGCTCGCGCAGGCCCATGGGCTCGATGCGCCAGCGGCCCCAGAGCACGTCGCTCGCATGCAGCGTGGGCTCGTAGCCGACCAGGCGCGACCCAAAGCCGCTGAGCAGCGCCGATATCGTGCGCGCCGCGGGCGCCAAGCCGATCAGGCCGACGGTGGCCGACGCCAGTTCGCGACCCGCGCCCAGCCGCCCGCCGAGCGCGCCCGGGCGCAGCAGGGCGATGAGCGCGCCGATCACGAACTCGGCCTCGGCCGGAGCGGTAGCGCCGATGCCGCGCACCAGTTCCACGCTCGAGCGCTTGCAGGCCTCGACGTCGATGTTCTCGAGCCCGGGGTTGACCCGACCGACCGCGCGCAGCAGTGGCGCAAAGGACAGCATCTCGGCGTCGACCCGCAATTGCGGCGGAAGCACGGCCGCACGCACATTGAAGAGGTGACGCCGAAACGTGCGCGGGTCGCGCGCCAGTTCGGGCGCATAGCGCATGCTGTGGCGCTCCTGCAGCCAGCGCAGCACCTCGGTTTCCATCGGCTCGACGATCAATAAGTCCATGCGGCTCGATTGGACACGAGCGACGGCCGTATGGGCGCAAGCGGACACCCGAAAAAGGGTGGGTCGGGCGTCATTAAGCGCATGACAGAATGGGTTTAAACGTCTAGAGAATCCCAAAATACATGTTGATCAACAAAGCGATTTTTCCCGTTGCCGGTCTGGGTACGCGATTCCTCCCCGCGACCAAGGCGCAGCCCAAGGAAATGCTGCCTGTGGTGGACAAACCGCTGATCCAGTACGCGGTCGAAGAGGCCTACGCCGCCGGCATCCGTGAAATGATTTTCGTCACTGGGCGCAGCAAGCGGCCGATCGAAGACCACTTCGACATGGCCTACGAGCTCGAGATGGAGCTCGAAGCCGCAGGCAAGGCCGACCTTCTCGAGATGGTGCGCCAAGTCAAGCCCGACGACATGGAGTGCGTCTACGTGCGCCAATCCAAGATGCTGGGCCTGGGCCACGCGGTCCTGTGTGCCGAGCGGCTGGTGCGCAACGAGCCCTTCGCCGTGCTGCTTGCCGACGACCTGATGGTGGGCGAGGTGCCGGTGCTCGCGCAGATGGTCGAGCAGTTCAACGACTGGCGCACTTCGATCCTGGCGGTGCAGGAAGTCCCGGCCGATCAGACCCGGCGCTACGGCATCGTGGCCGGCACGCCGGTGAACGACCGCATGATGGACATCAGCCACATCGTCGAAAAACCGGCACCCGAAGTGGCGCCCTCGCGCTTGGGCGTGGCCGGGCGCTACATCCTCATGCCCGACGTGTTCGCCGAGATCCGCGCCCAGCCACGTGGCGTGGGCGGAGAGCTGCAGTTAACCGACGGCATTGCGGGCCTGCTGCGCCGCCAGAAAGTGTTTGCCTTCACCTATGAAGGCAAGCGCTACGACTGCGGCAGCAAGGAAGGCTTCCTTCAGGCCAATGTGGAACTGGCGCTCCAGCACCCGGAGGTCAGTGAGAGCTTTCGCGCCTACCTGAAGACGCTCAAGCTTTAGTTCGTTGCGGCGCGGCGCTTGCAATAAACCACGGGTCAAAAGCACGCTCTAGCGCGGGCTCGCAAGCGGGCGCGAGTCGGCGCTTTCTGCGCCGAGTTTCAGCGACGGCGCAGCCAGTGAATGAAGTCGTCGCCGATCGTCTGCTGCTCGACCAGCTCGTTGCCAGTCTGGCGCGCAAAAGCCTGGAAGTCGCGCACCGAGCCCGGGTCGGTGGCGACCACCTTGAGCGTCTCGCCGCTGGACATGTCGGCCAAGGCCTTCTTGGCCTTCAAGATGGGCAAGGGGCAATTAAGCCCGCGGGTGTCGACTTCCTTGTTTGCTTCCATGACGTTCCTTGGTTAGTCTGCCATTCTAGAAGCGTGGGCGGCAGAAGGCGTCGCTGCTGGGCGTTGCCGGTGCGGTGCGAGGTTCGCGGTTCCCGCAGGCGAGCGGCGGCGTCGCGCGCTGCTGCTGTTGCAGCAACGCGCCAAGTTGGAGGCGAACCATGAGGTCGCCTGCAAACTGGTGCTGCTCGAAAGGGCACGCGAGGTTCTCGTGGCCGAGAACAGCGGGCGCGCCGATGCACCCGGCCGACGAGTTCGAGGCCTTCATGCCATGGGTCGACGAGGGCAAGGGCATCGAGGACGTGGCAGTGCCATTCGGCGTTTCGCTGCTCACGGTGCAGCACCGGCTCAAGCTGGCGGCGCTCATGTCAAGGCGAGTCGACAAGCACCTTGACGTACGCCGCATCGCGTAAACCGCAAGGCGCTTAGAGGACTGAATGCGAGCCGGGCAAGGGGGCACGGGATTGCAAATGTTCTTTAGTTCAAGTAATATCGAAGTATGGAGCAAGAAGCCGTCGTCAAGTCGCTAGCCGCTTTGGCACAGCCGGTGCGCCTTCAAGTGTTTCGTGCGCTCGTTGTGCGAGGTCAGGATGGCTTGACCCCCGGCGCAATGTCCGAAGGCCTCGGCATTGCGGCCAACACGCTCTCGTTTCACCTCAAGGAACTGACCCATGCCGGCCTGGTGACACAGGAGCGGTCCAGCCGCAACATCATTTATCGCGCCGCGTTCGACCAAATGAACGGGCTGCTGTCGTACCTCACGGCGAACTGCTGCCGCGGTGCCACGTGCGTCACCCAGCCTATCGACGCAGCCTGCAAGTGCTGATCCACCACCATCTTCGATCGGAGCTTTTCGATGAAGCGATTCCACGTTCACGCCCAAGTCCAAAACCTGCAAGCGAGCATCGCGTTCTATTCGAAGATGTTCGCTGCGCAACCGAGCCGCGTCGAAAGCGACTACGCCAAGTGGATGCTGGAGGATCCGCGCATCAACTTCGCGATCTCCACGCGTGGTGGCAAGCCAGGTGTGGACCACCTCGGTTTGCAGACCGACAGCGCCGAAGAGCTGGTTGAACTGAAGGCGCGCGCCGAAGCGGCCGACATGACGCTGCTCGATGAAGGCCAGACCACCTGCTGCTATGCCCGCAGCGAGAAGCATTGGATCACCGACCCACAGGGCATCGCGTGGGAGCACTTCCACACGCTCGACGATATCCCCGTCTTCAGCGAAGCCAAGCCGGAGGCCGCAGCAGTCGCGTCGGAGGCGTCCGCCTGCTGCGCGGCGAGCGCACCGCGCGGCAAGCCGATCGGCATCGCCGTCAAAGGCGCTTCTTCCTGCTGCTAAAGGAACCACCATGACCGAGTCCAGGACCTACAACGCCCTGTTCATCTGCACCGGCAACACCGCGCGATCGATCCTCGCCGAGGGCCTGATGAACGACTTGGGCCGCGGGCGCTTCAGGGCCTACTCCGCGGGCAGCCAGCCCAAGGGCGTGGTGAATCCCTTCGCGTTGCAGACGCTCGCGAGTTGGCGCATCCCGACGGATGGATTTCGCAGCAAGAGCTGGGATGAGTTTGCCCAGCCTGGCGCGCCGGAACTCGACTTTGTGTTCACCGTCTGCGACAACGCCGCCGGCGAGGTCTGCCCATTCTGGCCCGGCCAGCCAATGACGGCGCATTGGGGCGTGCCCGATCCGGCCGCCGTCGAAGGCACCGACGAAGAGAAGTCGAAGGCCTTCCTGTCTGCTGCAGTGACGCTCAAGCGCCGGATCGAATTGATGCTCGCCTTGCCGCTGCCCTCGCTCGACAAGCATCGCATCCAGCGTGAGATCGAGGACATCGGCTCGCGCTGAGGCATCAGACTCATGAGCGACATCCCGCGCAAGCTGCTGGCCGAGGCGCTCGGCACCGCGCTGCTGCTGGCCGTGGTCATCGGCTCGGGCATCATGGCCGAGCGGCTCGCGGGGGGCAACGCGGCTATCGCGCTGCTGGCCAACACGCTGGCGACGGTCGGCGGGCTGTACATCCTGATCGAGGTCTTTGGGCCGGTCAGCGGCGCGCATTTCAATCCGACCGTGTCGGCGGTGATGGCGGCGCGAGGCGAGTTGCCGCGGTCGCTGCTTGCACCTTACGTTGCGGCGCAGCTTGCTGGCGCTCTCCTCGGGGCCTGGCTTGCGCATGCAATGTTCGACATGAACATTGTCCAGTTCTCGACCAAGGTCCGCGGCGGAACCGGGCAATGGATCGCCGAGGCGGTAGCGACGGCCGGACTGCTGCTGGTGATCCTGCGCGCGCCACCAGCCCGTGTCGCGGCGATGGTGGCCTGCTACATCGGTGCGGCCTACTGGTTCACCGCGTCAACCTCGTTCGCCAACCCCGCCGCGGCATTCGGGCGGATGTTCAGCGACAGCTTTGCCGGCATCGCGCCTTCAAGCGTGCCCGGCTTCATGCTGGCTGAATTGATCGGGGCGGGCATTGGCTTTGGCCTTCATGGTTTGCTGAGTGCGCGCCCAGGCAAGAAGCTGTGCGCCGCTGAGCCCGACGGCATCCAGCGAACCACTGCCAGCGAGTAGTCACCAGAGCATGAGCACTGTCACGATCTTCCACAACCGGGCGTGCGGCACGTCGCGCAACACGCTGGCTCTCATTCGAGCCAGCGGTACCGAGCCCGAGATCGTCGACTACCTGAAGACGCCGCCTTCCAGGCAACGCCTGCGCGAGCTCGTCGCCGCGATGGGAACGCCGGTTCGAGCGCTGCTGCGGGAAAAGGGCACGCTCTACGCTGAACTGAAACTCGACGACCCGAAGTGGTCGGACGAGGAGTTGCTCGACTTCATGTTCCGGCACCCGATCCTCATCAACCGGCCGATCGTGATCACGCCTCTCGGAACCAAGCTGTGCCGGCCGTCGGAAGCGGTGCTAGAGATTCTTCCGGGGCGTCTGGCGGCACCGTTCGTCAAGGAAGACGGCGAAGTGGTGATCGATGACGGCGAACGTCGTAGCTGACCAGCGCGGGCCTTTTTCTTCGCTGATTTAGTTGGTCTCGACATCGAAAAATAGAGGCTCACAGCGCGCATCAATAGTTGCTATCGACAACGAGATGAGCGAAACCAAAATCAGGTCTCGGCAGCAGCTGACTTTCGGCGTTCGAACCTGACCGGCAGCAAGCAGTCTGTTGCGGTCTGCAATCGTCGGCAGCCTCCTACCAGGACTAGGCAGTTGCCTGGCCCCACTCGGCCCATTGCGGCTCGATGCCGCGCCCGCGCAGCCAGTCGCCGAGCGCCAGGCCGGTGGCCTGCGGCCAGCATTTCACCTGCTGCGGTTCGAACAGGCGGTATTCGGCCAGTTCGGGCGAAAGCACGATCTCGCCGCGCGCTCGCACGTGGTAGGCCACGATGACCTGGTTCATGCGCTGGAAGTCGTAGACGCCCACCAGCGTGACCTCGAGCGATTCGAGCGAGGTTTCTTCCGCCACCTCGCGGGCAATGCCTTGGGCGGGCGACTCGCCCGCCTCCATGAACCCGGTGACGAGCCCGAAGCTCTTGCCCGACCAGGCCGCGTTGCGCGCAAGCAGCAAACGCCCACCATGGTCGACGCATTCAAGCACCGCGGCGAGCACCGGTGTGGGGTTGTTCCAGTGAGTCCAGGCGCACGCCGGGCAACGCAGGCGGCGCTTGTCGCCGCCATCCTCGGCTTGCACTTGCCAGCTCAGTGGGCCAGCGCAATTGGGGCAGAAACGGAACTCGTGCGTCATTGCCGGCACCCCTTGGCGGCTTGGCCGGGCCACGTGAGCACGGTACCCGCGGCGGGGCTGCCGGCAGCCGCTCGGCGTCGGAGTCGTAGCTTCACGCCGGAAACACGCCGGTGGAGAGGTAGCGATCGCCGCGGTCGCAGACGATGAAGACGATGGTCGCGTTCTCCACCGCCTTGGCCACCTCGAGTGCGGCCCAGCAGGCCCCGGCCGCCGAGATGCCCGCGAAGATGCCCTCTTCGCGGGCCATGCGTCGTGCCATTTCTTCGGCGTCGGACTGGCTCACGCTGACGGTGTCGTCGACGCAGCTGGGCTCGAAGATCTTTGGCAGGTAGGCCTCGGGCCACTTGCGGATGCCGGGAATGCGCGAGCCTTCGCTCGGCTGCGCGCCGACGATGCGCACGGCGGGGTTTTCTCGCTTGAGGTACTTCGAGACGCCGGTGATGGTGCCGGTGGTGCCCATGGCACTCACGAAATGCGTGATGCGGCCTTCGGTGTCTTCCCAGATCTCGGGGCCGGTGGTCTCGAAGTGCATGCGTGGGTTGTCGGCATTGGCGAACTGGTCGAGCACGCGGCCCTTGCCCTCGCCCTGCATTTGCAGGGCCAGGTCGCGCGCGTATTCCATCCCGCCGGCCTTGGGCGTGAGCACGAGTTGGGCGCCGAATGCCTTCATGGTCTGAGCGCGCTCGATCGACAGGTCTTCGGGCATGACGAGCAGCATGCGGTAGCCGCGAATCGCGGCGGCCATTGCCAAGGCAATGCCGGTGTTGCCGGAAGTGGCCTCGATGAGGGTGTCGCCCGGCTTGATCTCGCCGCGCCGCTCGGCGCCGCGGATCATGCCGATGGCGGCGCGGTCTTTGACCGAGCCGCCCGGGTTGTTGCCTTCGAGCTTGCCCAGCAGCACATTGCCGCGCTCGGCGAACGCCGGGCCGGGCAGCCGCGTCAGGCGCACCAGGGGCGTGCGGCCGATCGTGTCTTCGAGCGTTTGATAGTGCGCCATGGAACCCCTTTGCCGCGCGATTGTGGCAGCAGCGCGATGCCCGCGAGCAACGCAAGCTGACAAGGCCGGGCCGGCCGCGGCGCGCCGGTGCGGGCCCACCCAGCCGGCAGCGGCGCTCGGTCGCCGCCAGGCGCCGCGTGGCAGAATCCGCGCCTCGTGTTCACACCGCCTCGGTGGCGAAATCGGTAGACGCGCGGGACTCAAAATCCCGTTCCGCAAGGAGTGACGGTTCGAGTCCGTCCCGAGGCACCACATGGCGCGCTGCGCGCCTTTCCCTTTTTGCCCCCATGCCCTCGCTGCCACCGATCACCCAGGCCTTGATGCTCATCAACGTCGCGGTGTTCTGCCTCGACCTTTTCGTCGGTCCCTGGTTTACCGGGCTGTTCGCCTTGTGGCCGCTCGGCAGTGGCTTCCTGCCGTGGCAGCCGGCAAGCTACGCTTTCTTGCACGGCTCGATCGAGCATCTGTTTTTCAACATGCTGGGCTTGTGGATGTTCGGCGCCGAACTCGAGCGGCTCTGGGGAACAAAGCGCTTCATGCAGTTCTTTGCAGCCAGCGTGCTAGCCGCCGCAGTGGCGCAGTTGCTGCTCGCCTTCGCCCTGGATTTGCGCAGCCCCACCGTGGGCGCCTCGGGCGGCCTCTTTGGCCTGCTGCTGGCCTTTGGCATGCTATTTCCCAACCGCATCATCATGCCGCTGTTCCCGCCCATCCCCATGAAGGCACGCACCTTCGTGATCGTGTTCGGTGCCCTGGAGCTGGCGCTGGGCTTCTACAGCCCAGCGGGGGGCGTGGCGCATTTTGCGCACCTGGGCGGCATGGCGGGCGGCTGGTTCGTGATCCGCTACTGGCGCGGCCAGCCACCGTTTGGCCGCCGACGCTAGGAGCCGGTCCCGCGGCGGCTGCTTGAACGGTCGATTCGTGCGCCGCCGGTGCACGAAGCGCGGTGGTTGACCTTCAGCCGAGGTCGGCGCGCAGGCCTTCATGCACGCTTGGGTAGCGGAGGCGCACGCGCAGTTCGGTCTTGAGGCGGTGGTTGACCAGGCGGCGCGACTCGCCCATGAAGCCGAGCGTGGCGCTGCTGAGCGCGGCGGCTG
The DNA here is from genome assembly GCA_031420735.1 of Methylibium sp. Lineage (GTDB taxonomy): Bacteria > Pseudomonadota > Gammaproteobacteria > Burkholderiales > Burkholderiaceae_C > Methylibium. Next base: position 2,719 of record JANONH010000038.1, on the reverse strand, counting down.
CGGCGGCGCGCGCGATGCGCGGTGGGCGAGGCAGGCCGTGCAGGTCGGCCACGAGGTCGAAGTAGTCGCCCATCTTCAGCTCGCTGTCGTCGCTCGCATGCACCACGCGCTGCGGTCGACCGCGGAACAGGGCGGCGATGCAGATGCGCGCCAGGTCGTCGGCATGGATGTGGTTGGTGTAGACGTCGTCCTCGGCTCGAAGCACCGGTGTCGCGCGGGCCACGCGGTCTCGCGGGTTGCCGCTGCGGCCGGCTGCGTAGATGCCGGGAATGCGCAGCAGCGTCACAGTGGCGCCCGACGCTCGCCCGTGCCAGCGCAGCCGCGCTTCAGCAGCGACGCGTCGGCGCGCGCGGTCGGTGGCGGGCGCAACAGCGCGGGTCTCGTCGAAGCGGGCGCCGCCGGCGTCGCCGTAGACACCGCTGGTGCTGCCGGAGACGATGCGCTCGGCCACGCCGCCGCGCGCCAGCGCTGCAAGCAGCGCGCGCGTGCGCGGGTCGTCGTCGCCATGGCCCGGCGGTGGCGCCAAGTGAAGCACGCGCGGGGCCAGGGCGCCCAGGCGGCCCAGGGTCACGGCGCGGTCGAGGTCGCCGACCAGCGGGCGCGCGCCGAGCTCACGCAGCCTGCCTCGGCGCTCGGCGCTCGAGGTCAGGGCCAAGACGCGCAGGCGCGTGCCGAGCTGCGCGAGCACACGCTCGCCGACATCACCGCAACCGACGATGAGCAGGCGCGCCTTGCGAAACACGGCGGGTCGGCTGGAAGCGGGGTTGAACATGCGGCGGGGGCGGTGCGCCTTTCGGGTGGGCGTGGGGCGGGCTGTTGGTCGGCAAAGCCGAAGGCACAATCTCGACGACGCTGTTGACGACGACGAGGGCCGCCCGCAAGTGCCCGAGGCGACGCCCGGCTGTGCACCGAGGATACCCAATGAATTTCAAAGTGACGCTGCGCCCGAGCGGCCGCAGCTTCGAGGTCGCACGCGACGAAGCCGTGCTTGCCGCTGCCATTCGCCAGGGTGTCGGGCTGCCCTATGGTTGCCGCGACGGCGCCTGCGGCTCCTGCAAGAGCCAGCTCGTGGAGGGCCGCGTGCTCCACGGCGCGCATCAGCAAAAGGCCTTGAGCAGCGCCGAAGAACAGGCCGGCTGGATGCTGACCTGCTGCGCCACGCCGCAGACCGACCTGTTGGTGGAGGCGCGCACGGTGCCGGGTGCGGGCGAGTTCGCGGTGCGCAAGATGCCGTGCCGGGTGCAGTCGATCGCCAGGCCGGCGCCCGACGTGGCGATCTTGCGTCTGCAATTGCCGGCCAACACCCAGCTCGACTACCACGCCGGGCAGTACGTGGAGTTCGTGCTCAAAGACGGCGTGCGGCGCAGCTATTCCATGGCCAACGCACCGCACACCGCGCGCGAGGGGCTGGAGCTCCATGTGCGGCACATGCCCGGCGGCGTGTTCACCGACGCGCTGTTTGGCGGCATGAAGGAAAAGGACATCCTGCGCCTGGAGGGCCCGTTCGGCAGCTTTTTCCTGCGCGACAAGCGGCTGCAGCCCGCGGCAACGCCGCCCCCCGAGCCGGCCGCGCCGGGCAGGCCGCTGGTGCTGCTCGCCTCGGGCACGGGTTTCGCGCCCATCAAGGCGATCATCGAAGACATGCAGGCCAAGGGCAACGCGCGCGCGGCGCATCTCTACTGGGGCGCACGCCGCGTGCGTGACCTCTACCTGCACGAATGGGCACTGGCGGCCGCAGCACGGATACCCACGCTCACCTACGTGCCTGTGCTGAGCGAGGCCGCCCCCGAAGACGCTTGGCGCGGCCGCACCGGCTTCGTCCACGAAGCCGTGATGGCCGACCTGCCCGACCTGAGCCACCACGAGGTCTATGCCTGCGGCGCGCCGGCGATGGTCGACGCGGCGCAGCGCGACTTCATTTCGCGCTGCAACCTGCCAGCCGAAGATTTCTACGCCGACAGCTTCACCTCGGAAGCCGACAAGCACGGCGCGTTGCGCCCGGGCCCGGGCGCGATTGGCGCGTGTCGGTGTCGGTGTCGGTGTCGGTGTCGGTGTCGGTGTCGGTGTCGGTGTCGGTGTCGGTGTCGGTGTCGGTGTCGAGCCGCGTCGGCCTGTATTCGGCGCCGCCACCGTCTCCTTGCGGCTCGTCGGCTCGTCAGCCGCGCGATCCGCACCTCGCGCCTCATTCGCCGAGGTAGGCCGCCCTCACCTTCGGGTCGCCAAGCAAGGCGGCTGCCTCGCCGCTCATGCTGACCTCGCCCGACTCCATGACATAGCCGCGGCTGGCCAGTTGCAGCGAGCGGCTCGCGTTCTGCTCGACCAGCAGCACCGTGGTGCCGCGCCGGTGGATGTCGGCGATCACCTCGAAGATCTTGTCGACCATGAGGGGCGCCAAACCCATGGAAGGCTCGTCGAGCAGCAGCAGCTTGGGGCGCGCCATCAGCGCACGGCCCATGGCGAGCATCTGCTGCTCGCCACCGCTCAGGGTGCCGGCAAGCTGGTGGCGGCGCTCGCCGAGCCTCGCGAAGAGTGCGAACACGGCGTCGACGTCGTCCTGGACCTGCGCATCCTTGCGCGTGAACGCGCCCATCAGCAGGTTCTCGGTGATGCTCATGCGCGCAAACACGCCGCGGCCTTCGGGCACCATCACCAGACCCTGGCGCACCAGCTCCCACGGGCCTTGCCCGCGGATGCTGCGGCCCAGAAAGCGTACCTCGCC
>JANONH010000037.1:0-2615 GCA_031420735.1 Methylibium sp. | reverse complement strand
CTGCGGCCACGCCGGCTCGGCGCTCAAGGCCTGTCGCTGCTCGCCCGACCAGATCGCCCGCTACCAGGGCCGGCTTTCCGGTCCGCTGCTCGATCGCCTGGACCTGCAGGTGGAAGTGCCGGCCGTCGCCGCCGAAGTGCTTGCCGCCGCCGCCGACGGCGAAGCCAGCAGCGTGGTGGCCGAGCGCGCGGCCGGCGCGGGCGAGCGCCAGCGCCAAAGGCAAGGCTGCAGCAACGCCGCACTCGACAGCGCCCGGCTCGACGAGCACCTGCACCTCGACGCCGCCGCCGCCGCCTTTTTGCACAAGGCCGCCGCCCGCCTGGGCTGGTCGGCACGCAGCCAGCACCGCACCCTGCGCGTCTCGCGCACCATCGCCGACCTGGCCGAGGCCACGGGCATCGCGGTGGCGCATGTGGCCGAGGCGATCCAGTACCGGCGGGTGTTGGTGGCGGGCTGACAAAGCCCACCGGTGGACGACCTACTTGGCGTGCCGCCGGCTGCTGATACGGGTTCGCGTTCAAACAGATAGAAATGACGGTCTGCGAACGGCCGCTGCGGCTGTTAGCCAGCGTCGGCAGTTCGCCTGCGTTGCGTTGCGTTGCGTGCCTGCAAGGCTTTGGTCGGGCCGCGGGCCCAGCGCAGTGGCTTGCCCGTCGCTGCGCTCCGGGTCCCCTGTGCTTCTCGACTCTGGGTCGCGCCGCATAACTCCCTGCACTCACTGCGTTCGTTTCGGTCAAACAAACGCGGCGAATCAGTTTACGAAGCGCGCGGGTACGCACGCCGACCCAGAGTCTGCGGTGCTCGGCTGCGCCAATGCGCTGGGCCTGCGGCCCGACCAAAGCCTTGCTGGTGGCGGTTGTTCTTGTGGCGTGGGAAAAGAAACACCGGCTCATCGGGCCCGAGGACGGTGCGGCGACCGAGCGATTTCTGGTACCCCGGCATGAGCGCGGGCGCCGCGCCGTCCTCGGGCCAAGCGCGATCGACGCAGAAAGCGGACCTTGAGTTGCGGCAATGGGCCTGTTTGCAGACCGCCGTTGCCATCCGTTCAAACACCAAACCGTACGAGTGCTTGCCCAGCAAACTGCCAGCGGACGCGTGATCGCGTTAGCCAGATCACATAGGCCCGCCCGACGCCGCCGCGCAAGGCGGCTCGCTCACACTCCCCGCAGCGTGCTCCCTTCGATCTTCATGCGGGCACCCACGGCGGCAGGCTGCGCCTGCTCGAGCGTGCGCAGGCCGCCGTCGTCCATGCGCAGCTTCACGCGGTAGACGGTGGTGGCCTTGACGTGCTTCTCGACCTCGTGGCCGGCAACGCCGCCGCCGACGGCGCCGAGCACCGTCATGGCGGCGCGGCCATTGCCTTTGCCGAACTGGTTGCCGACCACGCCGCCGAGCACGCCACCGGCCACGGCACCCACGCCACTGCCTTCGCCTTTCTGCTTCAGTGCCTGAACCGACACGACCGTGCCGCAGTTCGCGCACACGGCAACAGCCGTTGTATTTGCAGGCGCGGTCCCGGGGCGCTTCGCCTCGGCCATGCGCTGATCAGGTTGCGCCGGCGCTTTTTTCAGGCTGGTCGAGGCTGGGCGTGGAGTCGGGGTGAACTTCGCTGCGGCATTGGCAGCTTGGGGCGCGGCCTCCTCGGCCGGGGCTTCGTTGCCAGCGCCGCGCAGCGCCGCACCGGCCACACCGGCAATGAGTAGCGCGATGGCGGCCACCACCACCCAAATCCATTTCGGCGCAGCGGCCACGGCGCCTAGTGCGCTCGCTGACTCGTGTGTAGCGTGCGTCGCTCGTGTCGCGTGCATCGGGTGGGCTGTTTGTGTCGTGTCCATGGGTCGGTTTCCTTTAAGTGCGCACTGAAGCCGAATCAATCGTCCTGAAGCAAGGAGGTCTTGCATGACATTGCCGTCTACGGGGCATCGAGATGCGCGATGCCGTTGCGCTTGGGTCGCCAGCGCGGCGCTTGGGCGTCGCTTGGGCGTCGCTTCTGCGTTGCTTCTGCGTTGCTTCTGCGTTGCTTCTGCGTTGCTTCTGCGTTGCTCATCTGCAGAACGCAGTTTGCGTGCCGGGCGTTGACCGGGCTCTGCACGGGCAAGATGTCACGCCAGCGGACATGCGGCGGGCGCAAGACAACACCAGGCGGCACATTGCGCCGCGAGAAACGTCGTCCTCGCATCCGGATGCGACTTGTGTGCCGGAGTGCAAGCGAGCCCGCAGGGCGCCGCCGCATCGGCAGCGCCCTGTATGCCGCAGTCAGAGCAGCGGCGCCAGCGCCCGCCGCGCTTGGTCGATGCTCATCGCATTGCGCTTGGCCCAGTCGGCCACCTGGTCATCGCCGATCTTGCCGACGTTGAAATAGGCCGCCTCGGGGTGCGCGAGGTAGAAGCCGCTTACGCTGGCTGCCGGCAGCATGGCCAGGCTCTCGGTGAGGCTCATGCCGGCGTCTTGCGCGGCCAAGGCGTCGAACATTGCGCGCTTGACGGTGTGGTCGGGGCAGGCCGGGTAGCCGGGTGCGGGGCGGATGCCGCGGTAGGCCTCGGCGATGAGCGCTTCAATGGTCGATTGCTCGTGCGCCGCGTAGCCCCACAGCTCGGTGCGCACGCGCTGGTGCA
>JANONH010000036.1:0-4262 GCA_031420735.1 Methylibium sp. | reverse complement strand
CTTGATGATGGGCCTCTATGGTCACCTGCGCGCCGTGCCGATGAAGCGCCTGCTGCGCGCAGTCGCCGCCAAGGACTGGGCCGCGGGCGGCGCCGTCATGCCAACGATCCGCAAACTCGTCACGCTCAAGCTCGCGCTCGGCGTGGCCGTGTTCGCGGTCGCGGTGGTCGGGCGGGCGGGCGTTCTAATTCCGGTTGAAGGCGAACGGGGACAGTCGTTTGTCGTTGCGTTGCGTGCTTGCAAGGCTTTGGTCGGCGTGGGAAAAGAAACACCGTCTCACCGGGCCCGAGGGCGGTGCGGCGACCGCGCGATTTCTGGTACCCCGGCATGAGCGCGGGCGCCGCGCCGTCCTCGGGCCAAGCGCGATCAACGCAGGAAGCGGCCCTTAATTTTCGGCAGCGGGCCGTCGGCCCGCCCGCGTTCAGCGCTTGGTCTTGGCTGCCGCGCGCGCTTCGGGCGGCTCGGTGCTGCCTTGCTGCAGCGCCTCGGACATGCCGATGAGCACGCCGCTCACCAGCGCGGCATAGCTGTCCATCATGGCCTGGGCGGCGCGCAGGCTCATGGCGCGAGTTTCGCGCAGCGCGCCCTGGGCCTGGGACATGAGCTGCTCGACCGCGGCGTTCGCCTGCGAGCCGGTGTCCGTGCCCTGCATCTTCATGGACTCGAGCACCTTGGTCCACGGCCCTTGCAACGGTGCACCGGCGCCCTGCACCGCCTTGCCGACGGTTGCAAACAGCGTGTCTTCCATTTTCTCGATCTCGGCGAGCGCCGTCTTCAGGCGCCCTTCCTGCAGGCCCATGCCTTGATCGACGAACTGCTGCAGCGCACGGCGGTTGGCCTCCACGGCCTGTTGCATGGCCGAGTCCATGCCCGAGAAAGCACTGCCGAGCAGCACTTCGACATCGACGCCGCTGCCGGTGTTTTGCGCCGCACCGGCGCTGGTGGCCTGTGTCACGGTCTTGAGCACGCTGCGCATATTGGCCAGGGTGAGTTCGCGCCCCTGCAAGGCGCGCAGGGTGGCGGTGCTGACTGCTGAGCGCAGCGCTTCGCTTTGCTTGGCGCTGGCCTGCGAGAACATGTCGATGAGGGCGGCTTGGTCGATCCCGGCGGTCTTGGCCATCAGAGTCTCCGTGGTTGTAATGGGCACGAATAGTGTGGGTCACAGCGCTTGTCCGAAGCAAGCGCCTTGCTGCTGAGCGACAGCTTTTTTTCGCCTTCAGGCCTGCGGCGCGGCTCGCCGCCGCGCCGGCAGCAAGCGCTTGACGAGGCTCACCCCCGCCAGCACGAGCGCGCCGGCCAGCACGCCGACGACGGCATTGGCCAGCATCGGCGTCAGGGCCTGCACCACGGTGCCGAGTCCCGCCATCGACGCCGCGGCCCGCTCGGCAAAGCCCTCGATGGCATGCGCGAGCGGTGCCACGCCGTGCACCAGGATGCCGCCCCCCACGAGGAACATGGCCGCGGTGCCGGCAACCGAGAGGAACTTCATCAGCCAGGGTGCGGCGGTGAGGATGGCGCGACCGGCACGCTGGGCGAATGCGCCGGGTCGGCGGCTGAGCCAGAGGCCTGCGTCGTCGAGCTTCACGATGCCCGCCACCAGGCCGTAGACGCCCACCGTCATGATCGTAGCGATGCCCGCGAGCACCGCGAGTTGCGTCGTGAAGGGCTGGGCCTGCACCGTGCCCAGCGTGATGGCGATGATCTCGGCCGAGAGGATGAAATCGGTGCGCACGGCGCCCTTGATCTTGTCTTTCTCGACCGCCACCATGTCCACCGACGGGTCGGCCACGGCGCGCGCGAGTTCGGCCCGGTGGGCGTCGTCTTCGGCGTCGTGCAGGAACTTGTGCGCCAGTTTCTCGAAGCCTTCGTAGCAGAGGAAGGCGCCGCCCACCATGAGCAGCGGCGTCACCGCCCACGGCGCGAAGGCGCTGATGGCCAGCGCCGCCGGCACCAGGATCGCCTTGTTGACCGTGGAGCCCTTGGCCACCGCCCAGACCACCGGCAGTTCGCGCTCGGCCCTCACGCCGGCCACCTGCTGCGCGTTGAGCGCGAGGTCGTCGCCAAGCACACCCGCGGTCTTTTTAGCCGCGACCTTGGTGAGGAGCGAGACGTCGTCGAGCACGCTGGCGATGTCGTCGATGAGGAGGAGCAGGCTGCTGGCCATCGGGGTGTTCCGGGAGTTGGGTTGATGCGGGAGCGCAGCGCTTTAGGCGCCGACGTCGCGCAGGCACTGTGCCTGCAGTTCCGCCCAGCCGGCCGCGCCGAGCTGCTGCAGGCGGCGGATGTTGTGGCCGTAGATCGCCTCGGCATCGGGAAAGGCCTTCAGCGCGCGCTCCACGCTCGCTTCACGCAGCAGGTGCAGGGTCGGGTAAGGCGAGCGGTTGGTGGCGTTGCCGAGGTCGTCCGTCGGCGTGTCGGCAAAGCGGTAGTCGGGGTGGAAGCTCGCGACTTGCAGCACGCCTTCAAGCCCCAGCTGCACCAGAGCGAGGTCGGCCACGCCGAGGAAGTCGTTGAAGTCGGCGAAGGCCGTGAGCACGTGCGGGTGGATCAGCAAGGTGGTGTCGGTCAGGGCCGGGTCGGCCGCGGCAAGCGACTGCATCTCGTTGCACAGCACGGCCAGCAAGGCGTCGGTGTCCCGCGCTGGGCAGAGCAAGTAGCGCACCTGCCCCTTGGCCTGCACGGCGCGCGCGAACGGGCAAAGCTCGAGGCCGATGACGGCACGCTCGACCCAGGCACGGGTGTGGGCAAGGGGGTCGGGGGCGTCGGGCGTCATCGGGGCTGTGGGCTGTGGGCTGTGGGCTGTGGGCTGTGGGCTGTGGGCTGTGGGGCTGTGGGGCTGTGGGGGTGATCCTAAAGCGGCGGCGCCTGCCTTTTTGCTGCGGTCGCCACACCCGCGCGAGCTTGGGGCCCACGAAAGACTGGCGCCAAGGTGCTCTAGGGTGGAACATGGGTGCGGGGATTCGCCCCAGACACGAGGGCCACGCGATGAAAGCCATCACTCAAACCAACGACGGCACCCCGCCCGACGGCGACTTCTCGAGCCTGATCGACCAGCAGCTCGAGCTTGCCGTCGCCCGACTGCCCGCGCTCGACCGCGCTTCGGTGCACCCTTCTGCGGGCGACCACGACGAAGTCGCTGCGCCGCACGCGCGCCTGGAAGACGTGCTGCTCGGCAACGCCGAAGCCTCGCCCGAACTGCTCGAAGAACTCGCGGCGCTACAGGGGGCGCCCGCGCTGAGCGACGACGAACTGGCGCGCCAGGCGCTCGAGCACGGCGGCGGCGACGACGATCCTGCGACGCCCGAATAAGGCCTCGCCAGCGAGCCCGGCCGCGGGGGCGGTCGGAGGGTGTGAATTAATCCGGCGTGTCCGAGCGGGGCGCCGAATTGCGTCCAATCAAGGCGCAAAGCACAGCCGTAGCTCGGGCTGCCGCGAGCATTTGCAACGCCGAGTGGGCGCGATATGGCGACACGAGCGGGCGTGACGGATTGGTTCACACCCTCTTCAGTGCAGCACCACGTACATCGCGTCCGTTGGCATGGCGAATTTCACCGAGCCCTCGCGCCGCTCGAGCGGCAGCGTGCGCAGCGGCATGCCGTTCATGTCGAGCACGGTCAGGTGCGCGAGCTGCGCATTGCGGAGCTGCACCTCGAGCGCCGCCTTCGCCACCCGCCACGGCGCCTGGCCGTAGGACTTGATCTCCCAGCCCTCGACCGAGGCGCCGCCTTCGAGCGGCAGCCGCGCGGGCACCTCGCGCCAGCCGCTCGGGCGGCTCTGCGTGCCGTACTGCAGCAAGATGCGCCGCGACGTGCGCAGCGGCGCGCCGTCAAGCGAAACGGCCAACGCAGCGCCAAAGGCATTGCGCGAAGTGAAGGCCATGTCGGTGAGCGCATGCGTGGGGGCGCGGTTGAAATGAGCGGCCACACCCTGCGCGTGCGGCGCATCGAGCGTGCACCAGCCCTGCTCTGCATTGAAGGCGAGCTCACCGGTGTTCGAGCGCACCACCACGCCGCCCAGCACCGGCGTCGGCATCGGCGCCGGCGCAGCCGGTTTGGCGCCGGCCACACCAGCTGCGGCAGCGCCGAAGGCCAGCTCCACCGGGCCGAGCAGAAAGGCTTGCTGCGCCGCTTGCGCCGCGGCGCCGCGCTGAGCGTCGGCGGCGTCGCGGTTGGGGTCGAAACCGTCGATCTCGGTGACGAGCGGCACACGGCGCTGCCACAGGTCGTCGAGGCTGCGGCGCTCGTGCGAGGCCACCGCGGCGC
>JANONH010000035.1:0-1653 GCA_031420735.1 Methylibium sp. | reverse complement strand
TCACGGCCGCCGGCTTCTTGCCCATCGGCCTGGCGCAGAGCGTGACCGGCGAATACACCTTTGCCATCTTTGCCGTCACCGCCGCCGCACTGGTCGTCAGCTGGCTGGTATCGGTGTATTTCGTGCCGCACCTGGGGGCCTGGCTGCTGCACACGCGCGGCCGCCCGGGGGCCGAAGCCGGACAGCCGCACGAGCTGTTCGACACCCCGTTCTACAGCCGCTTTCGTGCGGCGGTGGACTGGTGCGTGCAGCACCGCTGGATCACCATCGGCCTGATGCTGCTGAGCTTTGCCCTGGGCATCGCCGGCATGGGCCGGGTGCAGCAGCAGTTCTTCCCCGATTCGAGCCGGCCCGAGATCCTGGTCGACCTGTGGCTGCCCGAAGGCTCGACCATCCAGAGCACCGACGCGGTCGCCCAGCGGTTCCAGGCCCGCATGCAGGCCGAGCCGGGTGTGAGCAGTGTCACGACGTGGATTGGCGCCGGCGTGCCGCGCTTCTACCTGCCGCTGGACCAGATCTTCCCGCAGAGCAACGTCAGCCAGGCGATCGTGCTACCGAAGAACCTGCAGGAGCGCGAGGCCCTGCGCCAGCGCCTGCCCGAGCTGCTGGCGGCCGAATTTTCCGAGGTCCGCGGCCGCGTCAAGCTGCTGCCGAACGGGCCGCCGGTGGCCTACCCGGTGATGTTCCGCGTGGTCGGCCCCGACGCACTGCAGGTGCGGCAATGGGCCGACCAGGCCAAGGAACTGCTGCGCGCCAACCCCCAGTTGCGCGGCGTCAACGACAACTGGAACGAAGCCATCAAGGTGCTGCGCCTGGACATCGACCAGGACAAGGCCCGCGCCCTCGGCGTCAGCAGCCAGGCCCTGGCCCAGGCCTCGCGCACCAGCCTCAGCGGCACCACGGTGGGCCAGTACCGCGAGGGCGACCGCCTGATCGACATCGTGCTGCGCCAGCCGCTGGACGAGCGCAGCCAGCTCACCGACCTGGGCGATGGCTACATGCCTACGAGCAACGGCCGCACCGTCCCCATGACGCAGGTGGCGAAGGTGAACTTCGGCTGGGAACCGGGCGTGCTGTGGCGCGAAGGGCGGCAGTACGCCGTGACGGTGCAGGGCGATGTGGTCGAAGGGGTGCAGGGCCCCACGGTCACGGCCGAACTGTGGCCGGCGCTGCAGCAGTTGTCGTCGGGCATGCCGCCCGGCTACCGCATCGAGATCGCCGGCGCGGTGGAAGAAAGCAGCAAGGGCCAGGGCTCGATCGCCGTCGGCGTGCCGATCATGCTGTTCCTCATCTTCACGCTGCTCATGCTGCAGCTGCACAGCTTCAGCCGCGCGGCGCTGGTGTTCCTGACCGGGCCGCTGGGCATCGTCGGCGTGGCCGCGGCGTTGCTGCTGCTGAACCGGCCGTTCGGCTTCGTCGCGCTGCTGGGGGTGATCGCGCTGATGGGCATGATCATGCGCAATTCGGTCATCCTGATCGACCAGATCGAACAGGACCGCAGCCGCGGCGTGCCGGCCTGGGAAGCGATCGTCGAAGCGGCCGTGCGCCGCTTCCGCCCCATCGTGCTGACGGCAGCGGCGGCCGTGCTGGCGATGATCCCGCTGTCGCGCAGCGTGTTCTGGGGCCCGATGGCGGTGGCCATCATGGGCGGGC
>JANONH010000034.1:0-1619 GCA_031420735.1 Methylibium sp. | reverse complement strand
GTCTTCATCACCTGCGGAATGCCACCGGCTCGGTGCAGGTCGATGGCGAGGTATTTGCCGCTCGGCTTCAAGTCGCACAGCACCGGCACGCGCTGGCGCACGCGCTCGAAGTCGTCGATGCTCCATTCGACCTCGGCCGCGTGGGCGATGGCCAGGAAGTGCAGCACCGCATTGGTGGAGCCACCGATGGCCATGACCACGGCCACTGCGTTCTCGAGGCTCTTTCGCGTCACGATGTCGCGCGGCTTGAGGTCTTTTTTGACCGCCTCGACCAGCGCGCGCGCGGCCGCTCGCGTGTGCTCGACGATCGGCTCTTCCACATTGGCCATGGTCGAGGCGAAGGGCAGGCTCATGCCCAGGGCCTCGAAGGCCGAGCTCATGGTGTTGGCGGTGTACATGCCGCCGCAGGAGCCGCTGCCGGGGATGGCGCGGCGCTCGATCTGGCGGAAGTCTTCTTCGCTCATGTTGCCGGCGCTGAACTGGCCAACCGCTTCGAAGACGCTCACGATGTTGAGGTCTTGCCCCTTGTAGCGCCCGGGCAGGATGGTGCCGCCGTAAACATAGATGGCGGGCACGTTGGCGCGCAGCATGCCCATCATGCCGCCGGGCATGTTCTTGTCGCAGCCGCCGATCACGAGCACGCCGTCCATCCACTGCCCGCCCACGCAGGTTTCCACGCAGTCGGCGATGACCTCGCGCGAAACCAGCGAGTACTTCATGCCCTCGGTGCCCATGGCCATGCCGTCGCTGATGGTGGGCGTGCCAAACACCTGCGGGTTGCCGCCGGCCTCGCGGATGGCTTCGATCGCGGCGTCGGCGAGCTTTTGCAGCCCCGAGTTGCACGGCGTGATGGTGGAGTGGCCGTTGGCCACGCCGACCATCGGCTTCTTGAAGTCGGCCTCCTGGTAGCCCATGGCGTAATACATGGAGCGGTTGGGCGCGCGAGCCACGCCTTCGGTGATGTTTCTCGAGCGGCGGTTGATGGGCATGCGGGGGCTCCTGTGCAGCGTTGCGGCTGAAGTATCGGCCGCGCGTGAGGCCGCGTCCAATAGGCCGTCCTGGCTGCGCGGCTTTCGCGAGCTTCGCTGCGCGTTCGCCGATGCGCCGTCGCCGCGGCTCGGTGCCAATCCGTTATCGTCGATCCGTCTTCAAGCTTTGCGGGCCCGCCCATGCTCATCCATCCCCAGTTCGACCCGGTCGCCGTCCAATTCGGGCCGGTGGCTATCCATTGGTACGGCCTCGCCTACCTGGTCGCCTTCGGGCTCTTCTTCTGGCTGGCGGCGCGTCGTGCAGGACGCGCGCCCTTCGTGCAGGCCGGCTGGAGCCGGCGCGACGTGGAAGACCTGCTGTTCTTCGGCGTGCTCGGCGTCATCATCGGCGGGCGGCTGGGCTATGTGTTGTTCTACAAGCCCGGCTACTACCTCGCCAATCCGCTCGAGGTCCTTGCGGTGTGGAAAGGCGGCATGGCCTTTCACGGCGGCATGCTCGGGGTGATCGCGGCGATGGCGGTGTTTGCCGCCACCAGAAAACGCCGCTGGATGGAAGTGACGGACCTCATCGCCCCGTGCGTGCCCACCGGCCTGGCCAGCGGGCGCATCGGCAACTTCATCAACGGCGAG
>JANONH010000033.1:0-2539 GCA_031420735.1 Methylibium sp. | reverse complement strand
AGCGCCGTGCCCAGCGATTCGGCGAACAAGGCCTCGAACAGCGACACCTTCCACTGGCCGGCAAACGTGCCGAGCGCAGCCAGGGTCTGGTGGCCGATGCCGCGCTTGGGCGTGGTCACGGCGCGCAGGAAGGCCGGGTCGTCGTCCTGGTTGACCAGGAGGCGCAGCCAGGCGCACAGGTCCTTGATCTCGGCACGCTCGAAGTAACTTTGCCCGCCCGAGACCTTGTAGGGAATCTGGGCCTTGCGCAGCGCCTGCTCGAACACACGCGCCTGGTGGTTGGCGCGGTAGAGGATGGCGAAGTCTTTCCAGTCGATCGCCTGGCCGGGCGCTGCGCTGGCCGTGCCAGCCGCCGCGCTGCCGCTGGCGAGCAGCGCGCCGCCCTGGCCGCGCAGGGCCTGGACGCGCGCCACCGCGCGCTCGGCCTGGTGCTCTTCGCTGTCGCATTCGATCACGCGCACCGGCTCGCCCTCGCCCTGGTCGCACCAGAGTTTTTTCTCGAACAGCTTCGGGTTGGCAGCGATCACGCCGTTGGCCGCGCGCAGGATATTGCCGCTCGAGCGGTAGTTCTGCTCCAGTGCGATCACCTTCAACTGCGGGTAATCGACGGGCAGGCGCCTGAGGTTGTCGATGGTCGCACCGCGCCAGCCGTAGATGGACTGGTCGTCGTCGCCCACCGCGGTGAACACGCCGCGCTCGCCCACCAGCAGGCGCAGCAGCTCGTACTGCTGCGCGTTGGTGTCCTGGTATTCGTCGACCAGCACATGGCGCAGGGCGTTCTGCCACTTGGCGCGCACGCTGTCGTCGCGCGTGAGCAGTGCCACCGGAAGGCCGATGAGGTCGTCGAAATCGACCGCCTGGTAGGCCGAGAGCCGCTCTTGGTAGCGCGCCATCACGCGCGCGGCCTGCACCTCGTCGGGCGTGCTGGCCTGGGCCTCGGCGGCGGCGGCGTCCAGGCCCTGGTTCTTCCACAGGCTGATGGCCCACTGCCAGCGGCGCGCGGTGGCCAGGTCGGTGGTGCCGCCGGCTTCGCGCAGGATGCCTGCCACGTCGTCGGCATCGAAGATCGAAAACGTCGGCTTCAGACCCAGGGCCGCACCGTCCTCGCGCAGCAGGCGCACGCCCAGGGCGTGAAAGGTGCTGATCACCAGGCCCTTGGCCGCCTTGGCGCCGACCAAGGCCTTGGCCCGCTCGCGCATCTCGGCAGCCGCCTTGTTGGTGAAGGTGATGGCCGCCACCTGGCTGGGCGCGAGGTCCGCCCCCGGGCCGCGTTGCAGCAGGCGCGCGATCTTGTGCACGATCACGCGCGTCTTGCCCGAGCCGGCGCCGGCGAGCACGAGGCAAGGCCCTTCGAGGTGATGCACCGCTTGCATCTGGGCGGGGTTGAGCGTGGCGGGCTCGGACACGGGGAGGCGAATCGGGCGTCTGGCGGCAGGGCGGCGATGATAGCGAGGGGGCCCGAGCCGACCCGCTGACGTCGGCTTTGCACGCGCCCGAGCGGTGTGGCATGGCGTGAGAGCGCGCAAGGCAATCCGATGCCCCGTGCTGCAGCCGGCGCACGGCGCAGACTGACCGTGCGATGGCGTGCAAGCGTGGAAAGCGGGTCCAATTCACCCGCGTGAGGCCAGTGTCTGCCTGCGCCCTCCGCCGAGCGGCGAATCATTTCTCACCTCAGCCTGATGCAAGACATCCTCGCCGTCACCGTGCCGTTTTTCGCGCTCGTGCTGTGCGGCTATGTTGCGGCGCGCCTGGGCTGGCTGCCCGAGAGCGCCATCCCGGGGCTCAATGCCTTCGTGCTGTTCTTCGCGCTGCCCTGCCTGCTGTTTCGCCTGGGTGCGGCCACGCCGGTGGCCAAGCTGCTGGACCCGGTGCTGCTGCTGGTCTACGGCAGTGCCGGCTTGGCGATGCTGGCCTTGACCGTGCGCCTCACGCTCGCGCCGCCGCGGCTCGGGCTCAAGGACGCCGCCTTCGGTGCGCTGGTGGCCGCCTTCCCGAACTCGGGCTTCATGGGGCTGCCGCTGCTCACCGCCCTGCTTGGCGCCTCAGCGGGCGGGCCGGTGATGGTGACGCTGCTGTTCGACCTGTTCGTCACCACCTCGATCTGCCTGACACTGGCCCAATTGGAGGCAGGCGCTCACTTGCCGCTCGGGCAACGTCTGCGGCTCTCCTTGCGCGGCCCGTTCACGAACCCGCAGCCGTGGGCGATCGGCCTGGGCGCAGTGGCATCGGCCAGCGGCTTCGTGCTTTCGGGACCGATCGACCGCATGGTCGAGTTGCTGGCGGGCGCTGCCACGCCGGTGGCGCTGTTCACCATCGGGGCCGTTCTGTGCCGCGCCGGCCGCCAAGCGCAGACGCGCACCGCCGTTGCGGGCTACTTGCCGGTGGCGCTGCTCAAGCTCGTGCTGCACCCGCTGCTGGTTTTCGGGCTGGGCCAGGCGGCCATGGCGGGCGGGCTCGCGCTCAGCCGCGCCGACCTGGTGACGCTCACGCTGGTGGCGGCGTTGCCGTCGGCGAGCAATGTGTCGATCCTGGCAGAGCG
>JANONH010000032.1:0-8772 GCA_031420735.1 Methylibium sp. | reverse complement strand
CGTTCGTGCGCGCCGCCGCGCGCCGGCTTCGCCGGCCCTGGCGAGCGCGCTCCTGCTGGCCCTGATCGCCTGCACCGATTCGCCCGCCGTTGCGCCGGTGACCGCGGTGGTGGCGGCCAGCGCCGCGGCCGCGGCGCGCCCGCTGCCCGAGGTGCGCACCGCCCGTGCGCAAGCCGTGAAGCTCGGCACAGCGCTGCGCTTGCCGGCCCGCACCGAGCCGATTGAAGAAGCGCGCATCTACGCCCGCACCAGCGGCACCCTGGCCGAGCGCCGCGTCGACCTCGGCGACCGCGTGGCGGCCGGCGCCGTGCTGGCGCGCATCGCGGCACCCGAGGTGGACCAGGCGCTCGCGAGTGCGCTGGCCAACCGCCGCCAGGCGCTGGCGCGCGAGCGCATGGCGCAGCTCACGCTCGATCGCAACCGCCCGCTGGTGGAGCAAAACTTCCTCTCCTCGAGCCGCCTGGACGACCTGGCCGGCGCGCTGGAAGTGGCGCGCGCCGACACGGCCGCCGCCAGCGCCGAAGTACGCCGCTACGAAGCGCTGCAGAACTTTCAGACCGTGCGCGCGCCGTTCGCGGGCACCATCGTCGAGCGCAGCGTGGAGCGCGGCGACCGCGTCAGCGCCGACGGTGCCAACAACACGCCCGCGCTGTTTCGTCTGGCGCGCCTGGGCGAGCTGCGCGTGGTGGTCGATGTGCCGCAGTCGGCGGTGGCCGGCGTGAAGCCGGGGCAGTCGGCGCGCGTGAGCTTTCAGGAGTTCCCAGGCGAAGCCTTCGAGGCGCGGGTCGAGCGACTCTCCGGGCGCATCGACACCGGCAGCAGCTCGATGCGTGTCGAGCTAAAGCTTGCCAACGCCGAGCTGCGCGTGCCCGCCGGCCTGCGCGGCGAAGTGGCGCTTGGCCAGACCGTGGCGGCCAGCGACGTGGCGGTGCCGGCCACCGCGCTCAAGCTGGTCGACGGCCGCCCGCACGTGGCCACCCTGGACGCCGAGAACCGGCTGCGCTTCGTGCCGGTGCAGGTGCGGCGCACGCTCGGCCAGAACGTCGAAGTGAGCCAGGGCTTGGCGGCCGGCACGCTGGTGGTGGTGAACGTCAACTCGCTCCTGCAGGAGGGGCAGGCGGTGCGCGCGGCAGCGCCGGTGTCAGCGCACGCCGCGGTGCCTGTGCCAGCGCCTGTCTCGGCGTCTGTCTCGGCGCCCGCCGCACCGGCCGACCGCGCGCCCTAAGGCTTCAGGCTGCCGACGCGGCCACGCCGCCGGGCATCTGCGCAAACAGCGGCTGGCGCGTCGCCAGCTCTCGCACCGTGCGAGCTTGGCCTGCTGGGCGCCCTTGCGCTCGCCGGCCGGGCCAGCGGCGCACGGCGCGTGACTCAGTTGCCTTCTTTGCGTTTTCCGACTTCGTTGCCGATGGCGCCGCCGACGACCGCACCGCCGATCGTGCCGATGGTGCCACCACCGGTGAGCACCGAGCCGGCGACACCGCCGACGCCCGCTCCGATGGCAGTCGATTTTTCGCGCTCGCTCAGGCTGCCGCAACCCGCGCCAAGCAGGCTGACCACGAGGCCGACGGCGATTGCGCTTCGATGAAGGGTGTTCATGTTTCCTATCTCCTTGAATAGCGATCCGTTCAAGCGGCGCTTATTCATAAGGTAGGCGGCAGCGCGGCGCGACGCAGCCAGACTGCGACCCCGATGGCTGTCGGACAAGGCCCACGCGGATGGCTCGTGCCGCCGCGCCAGCCACCGCCGCGCAAGCGCATTCGCCCCCTGCACTCAGAGGAGCTTCTGCACGTCGGCCAGCATGCGCGAGCGCAGGGCAGCGTCGGGCAGGGCACCGCGGGCTGCACTCATGTTTTCTGCCATGTGCAGCGCATTGCCGGTGGCGGGGATGGCACAGGTGATGCCGGCTCGCGCGACCACCCACTTGAGCAGGGCGCCCGGCCAGTGGCTGCAGCCGATTTCGGTGGCCCAGCCGGGCAGCGGTTGCCCGGCCAGGCTCTGCAGCAGGCGACCGCCGTCGAACGGGCGGTTCACGATCACCGCCACGCCGCGCGCCGCGGCCGCGTCGATGACTGGCTCGGCGCTGGTGTCGGCCATGTTGTAGCTCAGTTGCACCGCATCGAGCGGCTCGCGCTGCATGAGTGCCAGCAGCTCGTCGTGACGCCGGCCGTGCGAGGTGGTGGCGCCGAGGTAGCGCAACTCGCCGCGCTCGCGCGCCTTGCGCAGCGTCTTCAGGTGCGCCTCGGTGTTGAGGAGGTTGTGAACCTGCTGCAAATCCAGCCGCGCGAGCCGCCACAGCCGCAGCGACTCGGCATGCTGCCTGCGCCCTTCGGCCGCGAACGGCGACCACAGCTTGGTGGCGGAGAACAAGGCGCCCGCCTGGGCCGGCATGCGTGCGAGCAGCTCGCCCACCACGCGCTCGGCACGCCCATACATGGGGGAAGAATCGATGAGCCGGCCGCCAGCCGCGAAAAACACTTGCAGCACACGCTCACGCTCGGCCAGCGCAGCGGCGTCGGCGACGTCGAAGCTGAGCCAGGTGCCCATGCCGATGACGGGCACGGTGGCAGCACCGAGTGGCCGACACATCAGCCCTGCGCACGCCCGCCCCGGAGCGGGGTCGCGCCCAAAGGGCGGGGCAGCGCGCGGCACCACGGGTGCGGCGCCGATCGGCATGCGCTCGTCGGCGCACCACGCGCCCGCCGGCAAGGCCAGCGCCGCCGCGGCGCCGAGCAGCCTGCGCCGGCCGACACCGACACCGACTGCGTCGGGCACAGGGTTCATGGGAGCGGTGAACGTCGGCCGCACCGCGGGGTCTCGCATGGCCGGGCTCGCTCAACGGCGCGCTGCCGGCGACGCCCCGGCCGCGTCGTGGTGGGGGTGGGCGTCGGAGTCGGGGTGGCGGGGGGTGCGGCTCACCAGCACCTTGTCGACACGCTTGCCGTCGAGGTCGACCACCTCGAAGCGCCAGCCTTCCCAGTCGACCACGTCGGCGGTTTCGGGCAGACGCCCGAGCAGCAGCATGACCATGCCGGCCAGGGTGTTGTAGCGGCCGCGGTCTTCGTCGGGCAGCAGCTTGAGCTCGAGCCGGTCTTTGAGCTCGAGCACCGGGATGAGGCCGTCGATCAGCCAAGAGCCGTCGCTGCGCTGCACCACCCAGGAGCTGCCTGCGGCCGGCGTGGTGAACTCGCCGGTGATGGCTTCGAGCACGTCGCGCACGGTGATCGCGCCTTGCACCTCGCCGTACTCGTCGACCACGAACACCATCTCGGTGACCGAGCCGCGAAAGTGCTCGAGCAGCTCCATGCCGGAGAGCGTTTCGGGCACGAACACCGGCGCCTGCAGGTCTTCGGTGAGCGTGAGCGGGCGCCCGCTCGTGACCTGCAGCAGCAGGTGCTGGGTGCCCACCACGCCCAGCACCTCGTCGAGGCCGCCGCGGCACACCGGGTAGCGCGAATACTCGCGCTCGGCCATCACGGCCAGCGCTTGGGCGATGGGCGCGCTGCAATCGAGCCAGGCGATCTCGCCGCGCGGGATCATCATCGAGCCGATCTGGCGCTCGTCGAGGCGAAACACATTGCGCACCATTTGGTGCTCGTGCGCCTCGATCACGCCGGCGTCGAGCCCTTCTTCAAGGCTGGCGGCAATTTCTTCTTCGGTGACCATGCGCCCGCCGGTGTCGCGGATGCCGAGCAGGCGCAGCACCGCGCCGGTGCTTCCCGCGAGCAGCCGCACCAGCGGCCGCGCGGCGAGCGACAGGCCGCGCATCGGCCGCGCCACCAGCCGCGCCACCGTCTCGGGGTAAAGCTGGCCGACCCGCTTGGGCACCAGCTCGCCGAAGATGATGGTGAGCACGGTGATGATCACCACCACCAGCGCCAGCGAGCCGATGTCGGCGGCGCGCGGCGCGACCTCCAGCGTCTTGAGCCAGGCGGCCAGCGGCTGCGAGAACGCCGCCTCACCGACGATGCCGTTGAGGATCCCGATGGAGGTAATGCCGATCTGCACGGTCGACAGAAAACTGGTGGGGTCGTCGTGCAGCCGCAGCGCCGCCTGCGCGCCGGCGTCGCCGCCTTCCACGAGCACCTGCAGGCGCGCCTTGCGGCTGGCGGTGAGCGCCATTTCCGACATGGCGAACACGCCGTTGAGCAGGATCAGGAATGCGAGAAACAGGACGTCCATGCAGGGCGCGCCGGGAGACGGAGCCGGCGCGCGAAACCGGGGAGCATGAGGGTAGCAGAATGACCCGCATGCACTACCTTCTTGGCGACCTCCAGGGCTGCGGCGACGCACTCGATCGGCTGCTCGCGCTCGTCGATTTTTCCCCCTCGCGCGACCGGCTCACCGTGCTGGGCGACCTCGTCAACCGCGGGCCGCAGTCGCTGGCCGTGCTCGAGCGGCTGCACGGCCTGGGGGCGAGCGCCACCTGCCTGCTCGGCAACCACGACATGCACCTGCTCGCCGTGGCCTACGGCGTGCGCACGCTGCAGCGCGGCGACACGCTGGACGCCATCCTCGCTTCGCCGCGCCGCGCCCACTGGCTGGCCTGGCTGCGCACGCACCGCCTGGCGCTGCACGAGCACGGCTGGCTGATGGTGCACGCCGGCGTCGCGCCACAGTGGGACCTGGCGCTCACCTTGCACCTCGCATCCGAAGTGGAGCGCGCAATGACCGGCCCAGACATCGCCGACTTTCTGCGGCACATGGTTGGCAATGAACCGGCCCGCTGGAGCGAGACGCTGCGCGGCCCCGAGCGCCTGCGTTTTGCCGTCAACGCGCTCACCCGCACGCGCTTCGTCGACGCCGACGGCCGGCTCGATTTCAAGGCCAAGGCCGGCCTCGACAAGAGCCCGGCCGGCCTCGTGCCGTGGTTCGACGCGCCCCAACGCCGCACCGCCGGCCAGCCGATCGCCTTTGGCCACTGGTCGGCCCTGGGCCTGGTGCAACGCGAAGACCTGCTCGGCCTGGACACCGGCTGCGTCTGGGGCGGAACGCTCAGCGCCGCCCGCATCGACGGCGGACGCCGCGAGATCGTGCAGGTGCCGTGCCAGGCGGCGCAAAAGCTGCACTGAGAGCGTGCCGTTTCATGCCGGCGCTCGGCGCAGCGCGCGAGAGACCGCGGTGCGAGGCACGTGGCACAGGCCGCGAGTGCGTGGTGCGTGGTGCGTGGTGCGAGAATTCGCCCGATGGAGGCGTGGCCGAGCGGTCTAAGGCAGCAGTCTTGAAAACTGCCGGGGGGGCAACTCCCCCGTGAGTTCGAATCTCACCGCCTCCGCCAAGATGCTGGTCTCATGGATTCGCATTGCGCGACGCTCGGCCGGTCGTTCGCCATCCCTTGGGAGCCCGCCGATGCTCGACCGCCGAATTGCCAATGCCGTCCGTCTCGAGTTCGAGCCCGGCGCCTT
This sequence comes from Methylibium sp., assembly GCA_031420735.1. Lineage (GTDB taxonomy): Bacteria > Pseudomonadota > Gammaproteobacteria > Burkholderiales > Burkholderiaceae_C > Methylibium. Next base: position 3,370 of record JANONH010000032.1, on the reverse strand, counting down.
GGTTCATGCCAACCTGTCCGGTGCTGCCTGCGCTGGCGACTGGTTGTGGGTAGCCGGTGACGAAGCCTGCGGCGTCTCCCGCCTGCGGCGGCTCGAGCCGGTCGGCCGCGAAGCGCTGCGCTATGGCGAAGAGACCTTCTTCCCGCTGGCCGACCTGCTGGATCTACCCGGCGATGCCGACGACGAGGCCGACCTCGAAGGCATGGCGCTGGCCGACGGATATCTGTGGGTGGTCGGCTCGCACGGTGCCAAGCGCAAGAAGGTCGACCCGCGGCGCGACCACGTCGACAACGCGCGGCGCCTGGCCTCGCTGGCGCTCGACCGCAACCGGCGGCTGCTGGCGTGCCTGCCGGTCGAGCCCGATGCCGACGGCCGCCCGCGGCTTGTGCGTGAGGCCAAGGACGGTCGCCGCGCGCTGCGGCTGAAGGGCGATGCGAAGTCCAACCCGCTGACCGAGGCCTTGGCCGACGATCCGCACATCGGGCCGTTCCTCGCAATCCCGGGCAAGGACAACGGCTTCGACATCGAGGGATTGGCTGTCGACGGCCACCGGCTACTGCTCGGTCTGCGCGGTCCGGTGCTGCGCGGCTGGTCCGCGCTGCTCGAGATCGCGGTCGAGCCGCACCAGGGATCGCTTCGCCTCATGCCGCTCGACGACAGCCGCATGCGGGTGCGCAAGCACTTCCTGCAGCTCGACGGCCTCGGCGTGCGGGACCTCCACTTCTGCGCCGACGACCTGTACATCCTTGCCGGACCGACGATGGTGCTGGACGGCGAGATTCGCGTCTACAAGTGGCCGGCCGCACGCCCGGCACTTGCGGCCAACCGCGAGCCGGTGCGCTTCCAGGCCGCGTTTGCCAAGTCGGTGCCGCTGCCGCATGGCACCGGCACCAACCGCGCGGAGGCCATTTGCGACCTGCCGGCCGAGCTGGCGCGCGGCAAGCCGGCTTGGCTGGTGCTGTACGACGCGCCCGGCGACGATCGAAGGGACGGCGAGCACACGGTCTACGCAGACCTGCTGCGCCACGAGTGACCGCTGCCCGGCGCGATTGCGAAGGCGCGCGGGTGGCGCCACGCGCAGGAGGCGCTGCTCGACATGTCGCGCACGCGGCCCAGATTCGCCGCCTTGCTTGTAAAGGCACAGAGCTGATCTGCAGCGCAGCGCTGTGGAGCCAGTCCGAGCGTCCTGTCGATCACTCATGAGCACGGTCTTCCTTTGGGCGTGAGCCTGAAGAGGGCGATCCAGCGAAATGCCCGCTTCGTGGCAGGAGCTTCATGCACCGGGCCGTGCCTCAGTCCCCGCGCCGCCCCAGCCAGGCCTGCAGCCCCTGCTCCACCACCGTGAAGTCGATCGGCTTGGTCCAGTAGTCGTCGAAGCCGACCGCGCGGGCCGCGTGCTTGTGCTCGTCGAGCGCATCGGCACTGAGGGCCACGATGCGGATGGCACCCGTAGCGGGGTCGCTGCGCAGCGCTTCCAGCACTTGGTGCCCGCTCATGTCGGGCAGGTTCATGTCGAGCAGCACGAGTTGGGGGATGAGGGCGCGCGCGAGGGCAAGGCCCTCGCCGCCCGTGCTGGCCACGGTGAGCTCGAGGCCTGGGTAGGCCGAACAGAACTGCTGCATGAGCAGCGCATTGATCGGCTCGTCTTCGATGTAGAGCACGCGGCCGGCGAACGTGGGCGGCGACTGAAGCGCCTCGAGCATGCCGAAACCGGTGTCGCCGCTGGGCAGGGGCTCGAGGTCGGTGGCGGCTAGCCGCAGCGTGAACACCGACCCTCGGCCGGGCTCGGAGGCGACGTCGATGCGCCCACCCATCGCCAGGGCCAGCCGCTGGCTGATGGCCAATCCCAGGCCGCTGCCTTCGGTGTGCGCGCCCTTCTCCGGCAGCCGCGTGAAGGGCTGAAACAAGCTTGCCATGCGTTCGGCGGCGATGCCCGCGCCGTCGTCGCGCACGCTCACCAGCACCCAGGCGCCCGAGGCATCGGGCTGGGCGTCGACCTCCACGCTCGAGCCGGGCGGCGAGAACTTGATGGCATTGCCGATCAGGTTAAACAGCACTTGCTTGAAGGCGCGCAGCTCGGCGTTTGCCGCCGGCAAGCTGGCGGCGATGCGGCAAGAAATGCGCACCGGTCGCTGCTGGGCGCTGGGCATCATCAGCTCGATACAACGCACGACCAGCGGCGCGAGCGCCAGCGGCTGCAAGTCTTGCGTGAGCCCCTTGGCTTCGAGGCTGGACAGGTCGAGCATGTCGTTGATGAGCGACAGCAGGTGCTTGCCGGCGCGCTGGATCTGCACGGCCGACACCACCGCGCTTTCGTTCGCCGTTTCACTGCGGTTGCGCTCGATGAGCTGGGCGAAGCCCAAGATGGCGTTGAGCGGCGTGCGCAACTCGTGGCTCACGCGCGACATGAGTTCGCTGCGCAGTTGCGCCGCGCGGCGAGCGGAGTCGCGCTCGCGGGCCAGGGTCTCGACCTGGCGCGCGTCCTGCAGTTGCTGGGTAACGTCGCTGATCATGCCGTGCCAGAGCACGCTGCCCTCGGCCAGTCGCTCGGGCATGGCGCGCCCTTCGAGCACCCGCTCGCCGCGCACCGGCAGCAGCACGCGAAACCGCTGCTCCCACATGCGCATGTCCACCGCCGACTGCGCCACCGCCGCCAGCACGCCGGGCGCGTCGTCGCAATGCAGGCGGTCGATCACGCACGACGCGTCGCGTGCGGCGGCGTCGGGCTCGACTTCGAGGATCTCGCGCAGTCGCTCGCTCGCATACGGCAGCTGGATGCGGCCGTCGGCATGCATGCGGTACTGGAACAGCAGGCCGGGGATGTGCTCGGAGAGCTTGCGCAGCACGTCGGCCGAGGACTCGCGCTCACGCTGCGCGGCCACCGCGGCGGAGACGTCGCGCGCGGTGCCGCGAAAACCGCACCAGCGCCCGGCCTCGAAACGGCACACGCCCGAGAGCGACACGTAGCGGCGCCCGGCGGGCGAGTCCCACAGGGTGATGGCGCGCTGGAACGGGTGCCGCTGGTGCATGAGCTGCAGGAGACTGATGGTTGGCGTGAGCGGCTCGCCGCCGGCGTCGAGGAGCCGCTCATCGGGCAGGCGCTCCCCCGTGACCCAGAGGCTTTGCATGCCGAAGCGGTCATGGTCGGTTGCGGACACCCACACCACCCGGTCTTCGAAGTCGGTCTCCCAAAGCCAGTCGCCCGAAGCCATGGCGAAGTCGACCAGGCGTTGTTGCTGCAGCGACAGGGCGGCGCGGCCACCGACGTCGCGCAGGGGCGCCGAAAGTTTGCGAGCGAGCCGTCGCAGCGCGTGCGGTAAGCGAGCCGGTTTCATGGCGATGCGGTGAAGCCTGCCGGCCGCGGCCCGGG
>JANONH010000031.1:0-4669 GCA_031420735.1 Methylibium sp. | reverse complement strand
GGCTCCTGGTCGGCGCCGTCGGCTTCGCCTTGTGGGCCGAGCGCGTGGCGCAGGGCATTGGGAAAGCATTCTTCCTCTTCGCGGCCGGGCAGGCGGCTGGCAAAGGGTTCGCCCGCGGCGATGAGGGCGAGCACCCGGCCTTCGCCGTGCAGGCGCTTGAAGGCGACGATCTCGCGCTCGACCCAGGGCGAGCGCGCGGCATTGGGCGTGCACAGCACCACCAGCCAGCGGCTGGTGGCGAGCGCGGCCTGCACGTGGGCGGCGAGGTCGGCGCCGGCATGCAGCTCGTCGCGGTCGCGAAACACCGGCTTGGCCTGGGCCGGCACCGGGCCGTGGGCGCCGTCGCGGCCGACCAGGCGCTTGGGCAGGCGGTAGGTTTCAAGCTTGCGCTGCAGCGACTTGGCAAGCTTCTCGTCGCGATGGCTGTAGCTGATAAAAGCCCAGTAGCGCGGCGCTTGTGAGGCATGCGTGTTGGAAGCTTGCGCGCCGCGCGTGGCGCTGGCGGGCTGCGGTGCTGCGCTGTCGCCGGGCTGCGGCGCTGCGGTATCGGCGGACTGCGGCGTCGTGGTGTCGCCGGGCGGCAGAGCGGCGGCGACGGGCGCCAGCGCGGCGCAATCGCCGGGCTGCGGCGCCGCACCGGTGGGCGGCACGATGCGCAGGCTCATGCGGCGGCGCGGGCGATGTGCTGCACGACGGCACCGAGCTCTTGCGCATTGCACGGCCGGCTTTGCGCTTCGTCGAGCGTGACCGGGTCGCGCGCGTCTTGCCGCCAGAGCAGCGCCGGCTCCATGCCTTTGACGGTGGAGAGGTGGATCACCGGCACCTGCCTTTGCAGCGCTTCGGCCACCACTTCGGCGGTGCCGCCGGGGCCGAGCGGCGGGCCGCCGTCCCACACCGCGAGCAGCAGGTCGCAAGAGTCGACCAGGGCATGGCCGAGCGCACGGTAGGCGTCAGCCGGCCGCTGGCGCTGGCCGGGCAATTCGGTGACGTGGCGGGCGCGCTGCAGCAGGCCGGCGAAGTGCGGCCGCGAGCTGGCGGCGCAGTCGCGTATGCAGGCGGCGGCGTCGAAGGGCAAGAGCGCATGCAAGGACCAGCCTTCGCTGAGTGCGAGTCGGGCCAGGTGCTGGTCGGCGCCTTCGGCCAGGGCGCTGCAGACCCACAGGCGCAGCGGCTGCGCGTGGGCGGTGGGCGCGGCCGTGGGGCTGTGCACGGGGGATTGTTTTCGCGAAGGGCGCGTGTGCAGCGAGGCGAGGCTCGCGAGTTCGCCGAACAGGCGCTGGGCGTCGGGGGTGAGCAGTTCGAGCTGCACGCTCGAGATGCGGTTGAGCCGGTGCCCGGTGACTCCGATTCGCAGGATCGACTCGCCGAGATAACACTGCTCCACGCTCGCCCTCCCAGGCTCGGTGTGCGGCCGCTGGTGCCGCGCTGTGCCGTTTGGCGCCCGGACTGCGCCGATTCGTGCCGGAGTTTAATGCGCGTCCACCGGCGCGCCTGACGCTTAGCCTCGGCACGTTTCGTACGCTAATTTAGAGCGAGAACCGGCGCACGCGACCGGTGCCCCGCCCCGTGCAACGCCGCGCTAAAGCGTGAGCCGCCAGCCTTCGACCACCGCGGCCGGCGTGGTGATGGAGGCGAGCTGACGCGATTGGTAGGTGTCGGAGTCGGGCACGCGCTCAGTGCGGTCGGTGAGGCCGACCAGGCCTTCGCTAAACAGGCGCAGGAAAGAGTCGTCGAAGCGCATGACGTCGAGCGGGGCGTGCAGGCGGCCGTCTTCGACCCAGAAACAGGCGAAGCGCGTCATGCCGGTCATGCGGCAAGCCTGGCGGTCGCTGTAGTTGAGGTACCAGAGGTTGCTCACGTAGAGGCCGCTGCCGAGCGCGGCGAGCAGGCCGTCGTGCGGCAGGTGGCCGGGCGCGAGGCTGAGCGACGCGGGGTGTTCTTCGGGTGCGGCGCCGTTGGCGGCCACGCCGTATTCGCGCGCCGAGCGCGGCGAGGCCAGCGTTTGTGCGGCACGGCCGGCCACGACCAGCGGCACCGAGGCGGGCTTGACGAAGCCGTCGTCGGTGAAGCCGGGCGCGTTGCCTTCGGCGGTGGCTTCGCGCAGATGAAAGCTGCTGTGCAGCCGCGCCTCGCCGCGCTCGAGCCGCATGAGCGACGACACCCCGGTGCGTCGCGCCTTGAGGCCAAAGCCGCTCCAGCCGAGCGTGCCGAGCAGCTCGTTCATCGCGGCCGGGCTGAAGGCCGCTCGGTAGGCGCCGGGCTCGAGCACGCGCGCCGGCATGCCGAGCAGGGCGGCGCGCGTGGCGGCTTCGTGCACGCGGGCGGCAAAGGCGGCCGCTTCCCAGTGGCTGCCGGCGTAGGCGGTCTTCACCGCCTTGTCGCGGGCGTGGGCGTGGTAGAGGCACCAGTTGAACTGGAAGCTTTCCACGCGGTGCCAATGGCGCGAGCCCAGGCTGTCGGCGTAAGCGCGCACCACCGGGCCGCCGGCGTAGAAGCCGACGAAGTCGAGCCCCCTGGCGTGTTCGTGCACCGCGTCGATCACCGTGGCGGCGCTGGGCAGGGCGCCGGTTTCGTCACGCGTGCTGTGGCTCGCGCCATCGGGCAGCAGGAGGTAGGGGTCGTCGGCCAGGTTCGTGAGGTCGGCCGCGAGCTGGCTGGCTTCGGCGCGCAGGAGGCGGATGTCTTTTGTGGCGTCGCCGCTCAGCACCACGCTGGCTTCGGCGCGACGTGCGCCGCGCACCACCGCCACCGTGGCCTCGGCCTGCAGCACGTGGGTGGCCTGGCGCAGCGCGCTGTGGTTAAAGCGCAGGAACTCCGAGGCTTCGGCGTTGTAGGCCAGGCTCACGCGGTCCACGCCTTCGGCGCGACACACGGCCTCGGCGAGCGCGTCGAAGTGGTGGCGGTGGGTGAGTGCGCTCACGCGGCAGCCTTCGCGCACCGCCTCGGGCCGGCGTGCGCTGCGCCGCTTGGCGCACCCTTCGCGCTCTGCGCTGCCCCACTAACCGGGAGCGCGCACCGCCTCGGGCGGCCGTGCGGAGGGCTCACGGCGCCGCAGGGCCGAACACGTCGACCGACGAGAACTTGCACACCGGTGCGGCGTGGCCGACGCGGATGACTTGCGAGGGTTCGCCCTTGCCGCAGAAGGGCGTGCCCATCACCTGCGCTGTGCTGGCATCGCCCACCAGGGCGAGCGAGCGCCAGAAGGTGGCGCTGATGCCGCGGTAGCCGGGGTTGCGCACGACTTCGGCCAGCCGCCCATCGCGCACCATGCGGCCGTATTCGCAGCCGAACTGGAACTTGTTGCGCGAGTCGTCGATGCTCCAGGAGCAGTTGGTGTGCATCACCACGCCGAGCTCGATGCTGGCCACGATGTCGGCCATGCTGGCGCTGCCGGGCTCGACGTTGAGGTTGCTCATGCGGTCGATGGGGGCGCGGTTCCAGCTCGCGCTGCGCGTGGTGGCAACGCCGCCGACGTCGTGGCCGGCGGCGCGCGCGCGGGCCTGCGAAAGGCTGCCGCCGAGCGGGTGTTTCAACACGCCGCGCTCGATGAGCATGCGCCGCTCGGCCGGGGCGCCGTCGTCGTCGAAGGCGAAGCCGGCGAATTCGTGTTCGCGCGTGGGGTCGAAGCTCACGTCGAGCAAGTCGCTTCCGTAGCGGTAGCTGCCGAACATGTCGAGCGTCACGAAGCTGGTACCGGCGAAGTTGCGCTCGTCGCCAAGAATGCGGTCGAGCTCGAGCGGATGGCCGATGCTTTCGTGGATCTGCAGCATCATTTGGTCGGGCATGAGAACCAAATCCATGCGCCCGCTCGGGCAGGGGGCGGCTCCCAGCAGTTCGAGCGCCTCGCGCGCGACGCGCTCGCTGTCTTGCGAGAAGCGCGCTCGCTCGAGCACCTCGAGGCCGCCCTGCTGACAAAACCCGTTGTACTGGCCGGCGCTCGAGCGCACCTGCGTGAGCGGGCCCTCGCGTGCCGTCACCTGCGTGGAGGGCGTGAGGAAGGCCCAGCGCTGCTCGGCGCGCATGCCCTCGCTGGTGAAGAAGAGCTGCTCGGCCTCCACGCTCCAGAGCTTGCTCTCTGCGTCGACGATGCGCGGGTCCAGCCGCGCGCTGGCGTTCGCGCTCGAGAGCAGTGCGAGCTTGTCGGCCAACGCTGCGCCGCGCACCGGCTTTTCCACACGGCTCGCATAGCGGCCGCTCGCGCCGGGGCGGGGTGCCTTGGCGAAGTCGAACACGGTCTTGCCGGCGCTCGCGCGGGCCAGCGCAGCGGCGTGGGCGAAGGCCACCGCGAGGCCGGCCTCGCTGGTGTCGGAGGTGGCGGCGTAGCCCATGCCGCCGTCGACCACGGTGAGCATCACGCCCTCGTTTCGGCTGCGCCGCGGCGCCTCGGCGACGCCCTGGCGCACGGCAAGCTGCTCGCTCACTTCGCTGGCGCCGCGCGCCGCCCAGTGGCTCACGGAAGAGGGCAGGCCGGCGCTGGCGCGGCGGGCGGTGGCTTCCAAGGTGCTTAGCATGGGGTGTGGCGCGTTTCTCTTCTCAGAGCCTGTGAACATTTAGCGGCACGAATGCTGCGTGCCTCTTGGCATGACCAGCATCACGACCGAGACGGGATCGAATGGGCACACCGGGGCCCTGTTCGAGGGCCTTGTGGTTGCGGCCGATAGCGTTGTTG
>JANONH010000030.1:0-1912 GCA_031420735.1 Methylibium sp. | reverse complement strand
GACCTCGAGCGACCGTTCAGAACAGCACCTTTCGAGCGCGTTGTTCTGCAGCCGCCAAAAATGTCGGCAGTGCTGACACAAGTTCAGCCCGGCGCCGGCAGCATCTTCAAGGATGCGTACATGCTCGAATTCTTGAGCCTCCCTGAAGACCACAGCGAAGCCGACTTGCAGCGCGACCTGCTTGAAAAACTCAAGGCCTTCCTGATCGAGTTTGGCCGCGATTTCTGCTTCGTCGGCGCCGAGTTCCCGGTGCAGGTGGGCGGGCGCGACTTCCAGCAAGAACGACGAGGTGGTGGAGTACGCGCTCAGCCGCAGCGCGTCCCCGGCCTTGATCGCCGAGTACCAGACGCAGTTGCCCGACAAAGCCTTGCTGCAGGCCAAGTTGCACGAGTTCTACCAGCAGGACGCGAGCGACGGAGACGAGGCATGACGTTTCGGTGGTAAGAGAAGTGGAAGGACTCGGGGGTGGAGTGGTTTACTACATCGTCGAGCCCATCACCTCGACCTAGCGCAAAGCGGCTCGGCAGATGTAGTAACGGGCCGCGCTGTTCATTCGTCCGAGTCGTGGTCTCCTGCGCTGACCATCTGCTGCAGAACAGTCGCGTCGGCGCGGGGTAGCATCAAGCGCAGCAAGAAGCGCGCAATCTCGCATTCCATGATCGATTCAGCCACTGTCGACGCGGCCGTACAGGCTTTGGTACAGGCCGCAAACCCCCAGGCGATCGTGCTGTTCGGCTCGCATGCGCGGGGTGATGCGAGCGAAGACTCCGACCTCGACCTTCTCGTGATCGAGTCCGAGGTGCCAGACCAGGCTGCGGAAATGGTGCGCTTGCGCCGAGCGCTGCGCCCGCTGCGCATCGCAGTGGACGTGCTGGTCGCGACCCCGACCGATGTGGCCCGCTACCGCGACCAGCCGGGGCATGTGCTGTACTGGGCCATGAAGGAAGGCCGCAAGGTCTATGGTTGACGCCGACTTTGCACAGCAGTTGCTCATGGCTGCGCGACGCGATCTGACGGCCTGGCGCAAGCTCGCGCACGACATCGAAGTACATGACAGCACACTCGGGTTTCACGCGCAGCAGGCGGTCGAGAAGTCGATCAAGGCCGTCTTGGCTCACGCGAAGGTCGTGTTTCGGCGCACGCACGATATTGCCGAGCTGCTCGATGTGCTGAGCGATGCCGGACTGGTTGCACCACCGGATGCCACGGAACTCGATCGGCTCAATCCCTACGCCGTCGAGGCGCGGTACGGCTACCCGCTGGCCGGTCCGCTGGATCGCGATGTCGTGGGCGCCCGGGTTGAAGCGGTGATCGCCTGGGCGGGCAGCGCGGTGTCCGATGTCGGGCCGCCGGGTTGATCTCGAGTTGGCGAACTCGTGGTCGACGTTGTTCGGATCGACATCGCCTAGCAAACAAGTGCCGCGAAATCATACTGTGCCGCGCTGATGAAATATCCGGGCTAAGGCGAGCCACCACAAGGGAGCCAAAAAATGATGGAGGGACTAGCAGCGGGCGCGCCACAGATACTCGACTTACTCAACTATATCGAGCAAGTCGAGAAGCTGAAGACCAAGCCGGCCTTCTCGGTGCCCACCGAGTTTTTCGTGGGCTATCAGCACGAGCTCAAGGGCCTGCCGGAGTTGAAGTTCAATTTGCAGGTCGAGGGCGACGACGTCTGGCTACGCGTACCGCGGCTGCAGGAGATTGCAGCGCCGGAGCCAGATGAAGTCCTGCGGCCTTGGGTCACGCTCCCCAAGAGCCCTGAGAAGGCGCCCGAACTCAAGGGCGAAATCATCATCCTCGAAGGCAAGCGCGAAGTCGCGCGCGAGCGAATCGAAGAGCACTTGGACGTCCGCGAGCTTTTCGCCTGGTACGTGGAGTACCAGTGGGAGCCCTGGGCCGCGGCAGAGCG
>JANONH010000029.1:0-12535 GCA_031420735.1 Methylibium sp. | reverse complement strand
ATGTCGGGGCGCTCGGCCGGGTCGTGGCCGTAGAGCGTGACGGAGTCGAAGGCGGTCGAGAGCCGCTTGGCCGGCAGGCCCTCGCTGAGCATCTTGAAGCGCCGGTTGGTGCGAAAGGCGTCGCCCTCGCCGGCGAACATGCGGGTCGGGTCTTCGCCCTCGCGCTTGAAGGCGAACACCCCGGCCGTGTAGGGGTAGCTGCCCGGCACGTTCTCGAGCATCAGCCAGGCGAGGCGCTCGCCATCGTCTTCGTAGCGCGGCAGCGACACCTTGCGGATCTTCGTGCCCGACAGCGTGGTCGACACCAGCGCGGTGCGGATCTCGCGGTCGCGGATCTTCACCACGTATTCGTCGCCCGCGTAGGCGCGCTGAAGGTCGGGCCACTGCGCGAGCAGCTTCCTGGCGTGCTCGTCCAGGCGCGCTTCGCGGCCCTCGGCCAGGTTGATGGCGGCCTGGGCGGCGCGCGGCTTGTCGGGCTTGCCTTGGGTGAGCATGCGCGCTGCGGCACGCAACTGCTGCGCTTCGCGCGCCACGCCGGCCTGCTGGCGCGCGCGCAGCTTGTAGCCCCGCACGGTGTCGCAGATCTCGGCGAGGTAGCGGGTGCGTGCCGGGGGAATGATCGGGGTGCGGTTGCTGCTGTGGCGCACCGCCACCGCAGGCAGCCGACCGGGGCCGAGCGGCAAGCCGAGAGCGGCCAGGCGGGGCTTGATCGCCTGGTAGAGCGCCGTCACGCCGTCGTCGTTAAAGCGGCTGGCCATGGTGCCGAAAACCGGCATGTCCTCGGGGCGCTGGCCGAAGGCTTCGCGGTTGCGCTGCACCTGCTTGGCGACGTCGCGCAGCGCGTCGGCGGCGCCCCTGCGGTCGAACTTGTTGATCGCCACGAACTCCGCGAAGTCGAGCATGTCGATCTTCTCGAGCTGGCTGGCCGCGCCGAACTCCGGCGTCATGACGTAGACCGGCACGTCCACGTGCGGCACCATCGCCGCGTCGCCCTGGCCGATGCCCGAGGTTTCGACGATCACCAGGTCGAAGCCGGCGGCCTTGCAGGCGCTCACCGCGTCGGGCAGGGCGGCGCTGATCTCGCTGCCGGCTTCGCGCGTGGCGAGGCTGCGCATGTAGACGCGCACGCCGGAGTCGCCCGCTTCGCGTGCTTTCGAGCTGGCCCAGGGCCCGATGGCGTTCATGCGGATGCGGTCGCCCAGCAACGCGCCCCCGCTCTTGCGGCGCGACGGGTCGATCGAGATCACCGCAATGTGCAGCGTGTCGTCCTGGTCCAGTCGCAGGCGGCGGATCAGCTCGTCGGTGAGGCTCGATTTGCCGGCGCCACCCGTCCCCGTGATGCCCAGCACGGGCACCGTCTTGCCACCGCTGGCCGCGCGCTGCAGGTCGGCGCGCAGGGCTGGCGTGGCGCTGCCGTCTTCGAGCGCGGTGATGGTTTGCGCGAGGGCGCGCCAAGCCGCCTCGCCGTGGCCTCGCAGGCGGGTGGCGTCCAGGGCCGCCGGGGCGGGCGGCGACTGGTCGCAGCGCATCACCATCTCGCCGATCATGCCGGCCAGACCCATGCGCTGCCCATCCTGCGGGCTGAAGATGCGCACGCCCGCCGCGGCCAGTTCGCCGATCTCTTCGGCAACGATCACGCCGCCGCCGCCGCCATAGACCTGGATGTGCGCGCCACCGCGCTCCCGAAGCAACTCGACCATGTACTTGAAATACTCCACATGGCCGCCTTGGTAGGAGCTCACGGCGATGCCGTGAGCGTCTTCCTGCAGCGCCGCGGTGACCACTTCGTCGACCGAGCGGTTGTGCCCCAGGTGCACCACTTCAGCGCCCATGCTCATGAGGATGCGCCGCATGATGTTGATCGAGGCGTCGTGGCCGTCGAACAAGGACGCCGCGGTCACGAAGCGAAGCTTGCGCTTGGGGCGGTAGTCGGCAAGGGCCTTGTAGTCGGCAGAAAGCTCGGTCATGGCGTTTCCTGGGCAAGCGGGTCCAAATTCGGTTGACCTTTACGTAAACGTCAACCAGCGCGATCCTAGCAGGGCGACCGTGGAGTGCACGGGTGTTCCGCGCGACAATCCAGCCGGTCCGCTGCCACCGGGACATTAACCCCGCTGCCCTTTGCATAGCACCGCTGCCTTGGCCACTCCACCCATTAAAACGCCGCTCGGTCAGGACGAGCTTCGCTTGCGCACGCGCAAGCTCGGGCAGCGGCACCGAACCATGTTGCTGCTGGTCGATGGCAAGCGTAGCCGCGATCAGATTCTCGAGTTGGGGCAAAAGGCCGGCGCGGCCTCGTCCTGTTTCGACGAATTGGTGGAGTTGGCGATGGTCGATTGGCCGGCCCTGGCTCCGGCTCCGGCGCCGCCCGAGACCGAGGCCGAGACCGAGGCCGAGACCGAGGCCGAGACCGAGGCCGAGACCGAGACCGGGGCGCAGCTGACAGCCAGCACCCCGGCGGCGACTTCAGCTCTGGCATCGCAAGACAGGGCAGACGCGGGCGCCGATGCGCAACTCACCGACGGCGTCCCAAGCGAGCGTGGCTCGCTCCACGAAGCCGGCACGGACAGCGTCGCATCCTCGGGCAAAGCTGGTAGAGACACCGCGCTCGCGCTCGGCGCGACCGACGGCATGACTGAGCAGTTGCCGCAGCCGCAGTCGCTCGCGGCACCCGCCCTCCCTGTGGCCTCGGGTTCTGCACCGCCGCAGCCGCTCGCAGAGCCCGCGCCCCGTGTGCCCTCGGGTTCTGCACCGGCACCGGCACTCGCGTCGCTACGGCCCACATTCGGCTTGCCCGTGAAAGAGGCGGCCGTGCCCGCGCGGGCGGGCAACGAGCTTCGCCCGCCGCCCCTACTGCCATGGCCGGAGGTATCGCAGCCAACCGGGCGGCCTGCGCCGGTCGTGGCGGCGGCGCCGCCGCAGCGGCCGCCGGCGCCCCTTGCAGTGGCTCAGCAGTCCGCGGCTACTCGCGAGGCCCATGCCCCGCGTCGGGCAGCAGAAACCGTCAACCCCGAGGAGCGTTTGCTGGTCGAAGTGCGTGCTTTGCTGACGCACGCCATTCACGACGACGGCCGCGTGAGCGGCTCCCTTAGCGCCCTGCGCATTGCGCGGGCCCATCGGCGCGAGCAGTTGGTCGCCTTGATCTGGGACATCGAGGAAAGCGGCGCACGTGCACGCCGCTCGACCGAGTCCCGCGCGAGCCTCGCCAAGGCGCGTGACTTGCTCGGTTTGGGCAACACGGTCGTTCAAGGCGACACGCAGTCTCCAACCAGCGGTTTTGCCTGAGCCGCGCCGTGCGCCCTCGAGCCCGAGTCACTCCCGCATGAACCGACGGACCCCCACGCTACTTGATGCGCGGCGCAAGCTGGGCGCTTAGGCCTATGAGCTTGATCGCCATCGACATCGGCAACACCCGACTCAAGTGGGCGCAGTACGCGACCCTGCTGCCCGGCTCCGAGCCGGTGGCCCAAGGCGCGGTGTTCCTGGAAACCATCGACCAGTTGTCCGATACCCATGGCGACTGGGCCCGGCTCGCGCCGCCCGCTTCCATGCTCGGTTGCTGCGTGGCGGGCGACTCGGTGCGCCACCGCGTCGAAGAGCAACTCGAGCATTGGGACGTGACGCCCCGCTGGGTGGTATCAAGCTCCTTGGAGGCAGGCGTCGCCAACGGCTACGACCAACCCCTGCGCCTGGGCAGCGACCGCTGGGTCGCGCTGATCGGCGCGCGCGCGCGGCTGTTGGCGGCGCAGATCGAGGCGCCGGTGCTGGTGGCGATGGTCGGCACCGCCGTGACCGTGGACGCGCTCGACCCACAAGGCCGTTTTCTCGGCGGCTTTATCTTGCCGGGGCACGGCATCATGCTGAAATCGCTCGAGGCCGGGACGGCTGGGCTTCGCGTGCCGACCGGCGAGGTGCATGAATTTCCGACCAACACCTCCGACGCACTCACCAGCGGCGGTACCTATGCGATCACCGGGGCCATCGAGCGCATGCACCGGCAATTGCAGGCCCGCTGCGGGCTGAAGCCGCGGTGCATCGTCACCGGAGGAGCCGGCTGGAAAGTCGCCCCTGCCCTGGGCATCGACTACGAGCTGGTCGAGACGCTCATCTTCGACGGCCTGCTCACCATCGCCGCCGCGCGCCAGCGCCGCTGATGCGTGGGGCCCGCGCTTCAGCGGCGCAGGCGGCACGCGCGCCGCCTGCGCGCGGTGCGCATCTCAGAGAATGAAGCGCGACAAGTCTTCGTCCTGTGCCAAGGCTTCGAGCCGGGCATCGACATAAGCGGCGTCGATCACGACCGACTGGCCGGCCAGCGCGGGCGCGTCGAAACTCACTTCGTCGAGCAGCCGCTCCATCACGGTCGACAGCCGCCGCGCGCCGATGTTTTCGGTGCGCTCATTCACCTCGAAGGCGATCTGCGCCAGGCGGCGGATCGCTTCGGCGCGAAACTCGAGCGTCACCCCCTCGGTGGCGAGCAAAGCCTGGTACTGGCGCACCAGGCTGGCATGCGTTTGCGTGAGGATCGCCTCGAAATCCTCGACCGACAAGGGGCTCAACTCCACGCGGATGGGAAAGCGCCCCTGCAACTCCGGAATCAAGTCGCTCGGTTTGCTCAGGTGAAAGGCGCCCGAGGCGATGAAGAGGATGTGGTCGGTCTTCACCATGCCGTGGCGCGTGCTCACGGTGGTACCTTCGACCAGCGGCAACAGGTCGCGCTGCACGCCCTGGCGGGACACCTCGGCGCCGCCGCCGGCGCCCTCCGAGCGCGAGGTCACCTTGTCGATCTCGTCGATGAAGACGATGCCGTTTTGCTCGGCGTTGGTCAGTGCCTGGGTCTTGATCTCGTCTTCGTTGACGAGCTTGGCGGCCTCTTCATCCACGAGCAGTCGGCGCGCTTCGGCGATCTTGCACTTGCGAAGCTTGCGGCGCTGCTGGCCCAGGTTGGCGAACATGCCCTTCAACTGCTCGGTCATTTCTTCCATGCCGGGCGGGCCCATCAATTCGACCGTGCCCGCTCGCGACTCGGCCAGCTCGATCTCCACCTCCTTGTCGTCGAGCGCGCCTTCGCGAAGGCGCTTGCGAAAGGTTTGGCGCGCCGCGCCCTCGGGCACCGGCGCGGTGCCGAACTCGGCGCGTCCCGCGGGCACCAGCAGGTCGAGAAGGCGCTCTTCGGCCGCGTCCTCGGCGCGCCCGCGGTGGGCGCGGATGGCCGCCTCGCGGGTTTGCTTGACAGCCATGTCGACCAAGTCGCGCACGATCGAATCGACATCCTTGCCCACATAGCCCACCTCGGTGAACTTGGTCGCCTCGACCTTGATGAAGGGCGCGTCGGCCAGCCGCGCGAGCCGGCGAGCGATCTCGGTCTTGCCGACGCCGGTCGGCCCGATCATCAAGATGTTCTTGGGCGTGATCTCGCCGCGCAGCTTCTCTTCGACTTGCTGACGCCGCCAGCGGTTGCGCAAGGCGATGGCCACGGCCCGCTTGGCGTCGTTCTGGCCGACGATGTGGCGGTCGAGTTCACTGACGATTTCTTTGGGCGTCATGCTCATGCGCGCCCCCATGTCGCTCGCGCAGCGGCCCGTCGCTTGCGCTGCGCGCGCCCTCGAGCGGAGCTCATTCGAGCACCTCGATCGTGTGATGCTGGTTGGTGTAGATGCACAGGTCTCCCGCGATCTCCAGCGATTTCTTGACCAGTTCGCGCGGCGAGAGCTCGGTGTGTTCGAGCAGTGCGCGGGCGGCGGCTTGCGCGTAGGCGCCGCCCGAGCCGATGGCGATGATGCCGTGTTCGGGTTCGAGCACGTCGCCGTTGCCGGTGATGATGAGCGAAGTGTGGCGGTCGGCCACTGCCAGCATGGCCTCGAGCCGCCGCAGGACGCGGTCGGTGCGCCAGTCCTTCGTGAGTTCGATCGCGGCACGCGCCAACTGCCCCTGGTGCTTCTCGAGCTTGGCCTCGAAGCGCTCGAACAGGGCGAAGGCGTCTGCCGTCGCGCCCGCGAACCCCGCCAGAACCTCGCCTTTAAAGAGCGTGCGGACCTTGCGGGCGCTGGACTTAACGACGATCTGCCCGAGCGTGACCTGGCCGTCGCCGCCAAGCGCGACCGATGAGCCGCGCCGCACGCTGAGGATGGTGGTGCCGTGGAAACTGTCCATGAGGTTAAGAGTTCGGGCTGAAGGCGCCGGGTGCGGGCAGCCGGGTCATCGGGGGAGTGTTGGCTCAGCCCTCGACCCGCGGCGCCGAAGGGACGCCTCGCTCTCGGGTCGCCCGGGGCGTCGTCTTAAACCGTGTGCGCTCTCACGCGGGCATGTTCGCTGATGCCCATGGCGTTGAAGAAAAGACCCAACAGCCGGTGGGTTTCTTCGAAGTGGACCAGTCGGTGTTCGGTGCGGCGCGTCAAGACCCAGTTGAGCAGACCGCCGGCAGCGACGAAGTCCATGCGAATCAGGCGCGAGCAATTGATGTTCACGACCGCCGCTCCGCCAAGCTGCGACTCGAGTTGTTCGAGCACCGCGCTGATGTCGCCGACGAGTTGCCCCGAGAGTTCAACCGCAGCGGTGCGCGCGCCACTGCTTTCTTCAAGCACTTGCGATTCGGCAAAACCAGTGGAGATCTCGGTCACCATGGTGCGTGAGTTGAGCGTCAGGCCACCGACGTCGGCGCGCTTGACGGTCGAGACCGGGCGCTCCCAAGACGGCGGGGAAACCTCGTAGGTAACGCAGTAATCGATGGCGACTTCGTCGAACTGGTCGGGCCGGTTGGTCAGGCGCAAGGTCTCCAGGCGCAGCAACCACAGCACCGGGTCGGCGTCTCGCACGCCGGTGGGCGCGGCTTCGGCGAGCAAGGCCAGCAGCCGCTCCGAAGCCATCCAGCGCATTTGAATGTCCTGCGTGCTCCAGTGGTGCATCAGGCGGATCAACTCGCTGCAGGCTTCCAGCTCCACGTGGATGACAGGGGCCCAGTCGAGCACCCAGGGCAGGGGCATCTGCAAGGTCTTGGCGCGCAGTTGCGCCACCGCCTCGAGATCGATTCGCGACGGCGCAACCCAGCCGACATTGCCTTGCAGACGCACGGCCTGGCTACGCTTGGAGCCCTCGGCAGACTGCGCTTCGGACGCGGCGACGAGTTGCGGAATGGAAAACCACTGCGGGGCCGACCAGCCGAAGCGCTGGACGTAGTCGAGCGCCAGGCTCTCGAACGGCAGTTGCTGGCCCGTGGCCCGGTAGAGATCGAACAGCACCCGCCAGGTTTCGGCGTGGTTGCTGCGCGAGCCGTCGTTGGAGATCAGTTCGCTGATGGCGCGCTCGCAGGCTTCGAACTCCGCGTTCGCGAACGAAATGACCGCCTCGTCGAGTTCGGGGTCGTGCGCCACTTCGTTGACTTCGACGCCCGCGTCGTCGCCGAACTTCCTGTGAGCCGCAGACAGCGCTGCTGCAGGCGGGACCGCAGGCGCTACCGGCATTGCGGCAGCGGCGACCGGCGCGCCAGCCTGCGGCCCGGAGCGAACGATGGGCCGGGCCAGCGGCGCCGGCTCGTCCCAGGCCAGCCCCTGCCCGCGCGCCTGCGGAGCAGCGGGCGCTGCCGCCTCGGGCACCGAAGCCGGCTGCAACGGCGCGGGCGCGGGCGGCTCGGTGTCGCGAAACGGCTCATCGAGCGAGCCAGGTGCCGGCGCGTCGTAACGACCCTGCACGGTCGGGGCGTTGTAATAGGCCGGCGACTGGCTCGCCTGGTTGCGACGGCCGCTCACCTCGCCGTCCATTTGCTGCTCGATCTCGTCGATCTTGGCTTTGACGATGGCGTCGTCGGGGCGGGCCACGCTGTTGTTGCGCGGCTGGTCGGAGTCGTCGAGGTCGGACGAGCCGTTGAGCCCTGCCAGCCCGTCGGGCGGCAGGCCGTCGCGGCGCACCTTGCGCAGCATGTCGAACTCGCGCTTGCGCACGAAATCGTTGCGGCGCTTGCGCTCGACCATCGCCTTGAGTTCGCTCTTGGCGTAGCCATTTTGCAGCGGCTCTTCGTGCTGCGTCGTGAGGTCCGTCCAGTCGGTCGCCGGATTGGCGACGAATTTCACCACCTTGCGAAAAAAGCTGGTGCTGCCGTCCTTGGGGTCGGGCTTGGAGTCGGACATCGGTGTGCTTCCTCGCGAGGGCACCAGGGCGGAGTCAGTCGCCGAACATTTTTTGCTTCATCTCGCGGCGCTGCTGCGCTTCAAGTGAAAGCGTGGCGGTCGGGCGGGCGAGCAAGCGACCCAGGCCGATCGGCTCGCCCGTTTCGTCGCAATAGCCATATTCGCCCGTTTCGATGCGAGCGATCGACTGCGAGATTTTCTTCAAGAGCTTGCGTTCGCGGTCGCGCGTGCGCAACTCGAGCGCATGCTCTTCCTCGATGGTGGCGCGGTCGGCCGGGTCGGGCACGATGGAGGTGTCTTCGCGCAGGTGAACGGTGGTCTGACCGGCGTTGTCGAGCAGGTCGTTGCGCTGCTTCATGAGCTCGGCGCGGAAAAACTCGAGTTGCTTCTCCTTCATGTACTCGCTGTCGGGCATCGCGAGCAACTCGTCCTCGGTCAGGTCGCGCCCGGCCTTGGTTTTCCAGACGTTGGCAAGCTTCGGGTCGATCTTTCGCACTGGGCGCGGCATGTCGATCACGTTGCTGGGCGGCGGGCGGCTCGGCGGGGGCAGCGGGATCGAGGGCGGGTGAATATCCACCGGCTGAGCTTGGGCGGCGCGCGAGGAGCGCAGCCGGGTCGCCGGCTTGAGCGACTTCGCGGGCGCTTTCGGGGGAGTCTGTTGCGGAGGAGTCGGGGCAGTCACGGCTTTGGTCTGGGTCTTTGTCGCCGGAGCGGCTGGCGCATTCTTGGGCAAAGCCGGCGCGACGGCGGCCGGTTTCGCACTCGGTTGCTTGACCGCCACCTCGAGGGGCGCACGGGCGGATGTCTTGTTCGTGACCGGCTTTGCTGCGGCCTTCTTTGGCACGGCCACACTCTTGCTCGGCGCCGACACTGGCTTGGCCGACGACTTGGGCGCGGCCTTGCCTGCCACGGCAGCGGCCTTGCCCGCCGGGGCGGCGGTCTTTTTAGCGCTTGGCTTGACCGCGGGCGCGGCGGTGGCGGTCGTGCCAGGCGCCTGGGTGGCGCTCGTGCGGCTAGCGGCTTTGGCCGGGGGTTTGCTCACAGCGGCGATCTCCTCAAGGCGGTTTCTACCTGCTCTCTACGGCGCGTTGGCGCCCGTGCAGCCTACTTGGGCGCCGCGCATTGTATCGACGCGGGTCCAAAGCGGGCACTTCCCTCACACAACACACTGCCGCAAACCTTCCTCGAGGATGTCTCGAGGAAGCTCGATGCCGATGAACACCATCTTGCTCGTGCGTGCTTCGCCGGCGGCCCAGGCCGCCCCGACATCGCTGCCCATCAATTGGTGGACGCCCTGGAAGATGACCTTGCGCTCCATCCCTTGCATATGCAGCACCCCTTTGTAGCGCAGCATGCGCGGCCCATAGATATTCACCATGGTGCCAAGAAATTCTTCGAGCTTGGCGGGATTGAACGGTCGCTCGGCGCGAAACACGAAGCTCTTCACGTCGTCATCGTGGGCGTGGTGATGCAAGGGGTGGGCGCAGTCTGCGCCGTGCTCGTGGTCGTGGTCGTGCGAGGCGTGCGAGTGGCCGTCGTGGCCGGCCTCTGCGAGGAACTGCGGGTCGATCTCGAGCTTCGCGTTGAGGTTGAAGCCACGCAGGTCGAACACCTCCGAGATCGGTACTTCGCCGAAATGGACCGCGCGCTGCGGAGCGCGCGGGTTCATGTGCTTGAGGCGGTGAACCAGGGCGTCGGTTTCTTCTTTCGCCACCAGATCGGTCTTGGAGAGGAAAATCCGGTCGGCAAAGCCGACCTGGCGGCGCGCTTCCTGGCGCTCGTCGAGCTGTCGGCCGGCGTGCTTCACGTCCACCAGGGTCAAGATGGAGTCGAGCAGGTAGCTCTCGGCGATTTCGTCGTCCATAAAGAAGGTTTGCGCCACCGGGCCTGGGTCGGCCAGGCCGGTGGTTTCGATCACGATACGATCGAAGTCGAGTTCGCCCCTGCGCCGCTTTTCGGCCAAGTCGGTGAGCGTTGCGCGCAGGTCTTCGCGGATGGTGCAGCAGATGCAGCCGTTGCTCATCTGCACGATCTGCTCGCGGGTTTCGGAGACCAAAATCTCGCTGTCGATGTTCTCCTCGCCAAACTCGTTCTCGATGACGGCGATTTTCTGACCATGGGCTTCGCTGAGCACGCGCTTGAGCAACGTGGTCTTGCCCGACCCGAGAAAACCGGTGAGGATGGTGGCGGGGATCAATGACATGTCGAGGCCCTGAAATGATGCTGCAGTGACGGGCATAGATGGGGGTTGGCGACTGTGGGTCAAGCCCTCGGTGCTGTCAAGCAAGCGCTGCGCTGCGCACTCGCCGTTTGCCGCGGCCGGGCTCTGCTGCGGTATTCTTCATCGGTCCCCACTCCCGGCACCGCTTTCCTCCGTGTCCGAGCCCCAAACCGGCCGGCCTGCGCGCGCAGGCGATAAGGCCCCGTCGGTGATCGCCGGCAAGGCTGGCGACAAGCGCAGCTTGTTCGAGCGCGTCGTCGAATTCCTCGCCCCCGGCCCGGATTCCAAAGACGAACTGATCGAGACGCTCGCCGACGCCGAGTTGCGCGAGTTGATCGAGCCGCAGTCGCGCATCATGCTCGAGGGCGTGCTGCGCATGGCCGACATGACCGCCGGCGACGTGATGGTGGCAGCACCGCGCATGGATCTGCTCGACATCGAGGCGCCCTACGACGAACTGCTCGCCATGGTGATCGACACCGGTCACTCGCGCTTTCCGGTGTTCGACGGCGAGCGCGACGCCGTCATCGGCATCCTCATGGCCAAGGACCTGCTCAAGTTGCAGCGTGCGCCGGAGCTCAACCTGCGCGCCTTGCTGCGCCCGGCGGTGTTCGTGCCCGAGACCAAGGGGCTCAACGAGCTGCTGCGCGACTTCCGCTCCAACCGCAACCACCTGGCGATCGTGATCGACGAGTTTGGCAAGACCTGCGGCCTGCTGACGATCGAAGACGTGCTCGAAGAAATCGTCGGTGAGATCGAGGACGAGTTCGACGACAAGGACCACGACTCCGGCGTGTTTACGCTGGCCGACGGCAGCCAGCGCGTGGCCGGCGACGCCGCCATCGCCGAAGTCAATGCCGCCTTCGACACGGCCTTGCCGGAAGACGACTTCGACACCATCGGCGGCCTGGTGGCCCATGAACTGGGCCGCGTCATGAAACGCGGCGAAACCGTCGACGTCGGCGGCCTGCGCTTTGGCGTCATGCTTGCGCGGGGCGGCGCGGTGCGCTGGTTCAAAGTGACGCGCGCCGTCGGTCCGCCCGCCTCGCCGGCGCCGCGCGTTTGAGCGCGGTCGCAGGCGTGGCGCCGGGCGTCGTGCGCAGTCTGCATTGGCCGCTCGGCGCCGAACTGCTGCTCGTATTGCTCGCTGGCGGAGCGCACGTCGCGGCGTTTTCGCTGCCCGGCAGCGCCGGCTTGCAGACCGGCTGCGTGGCCGTGCTGGCCTGGCGCTTGGCGGCCTCGAGCCGGCCCCTGCGCGCGGCTTGGCTCGGCGCTGCGTTCTCGCTTGCCTGGCTGGTCGGCGGCGTGTGGTGGCTCTTCATCAGCATGCACCGCTACGGTGGCATGCCGGCCTGGCTGGCTGGCTTGGCGGTGCTGCTGCTGTGCGCTTTTCTCTCGCTCTATTTGGCGCTCGCAATGGCGGCGTGCGTGCGCTGGCGGCCGGCGTCGCCGTGGGCCGCGGCGCCGCTGTTCGCGTCGGCCTGGCTGCTGGCCGAGCTGGCGCGCGGCGTGCTCTTCACCGGCTTTCCCTGGGCGGCGGCGGGCTATGCCCATGTCGACGGCGCCTTGGCGGCCCTGGCGCCCTGGCTGGGCGTCTACGGCATTGGCGCCTGGGCCGCCCTGGTGGCGGCCTTGCTTGCGCTCGCCGTCGGTGGCCTCGGCCGCGTGCGTGTGGCCGCCGGCCTGGCAGCCATGGCGCTTTGGTGGCTGCCGCAAACACTGCCCGGCGATTTCACGCAGGCCAGCGGCAGGCTTTCGGTGGCGCTGCTGCAAGGCAATGTGCCGCAGGAACAGAAGTTCGAACCCGACCTGCAACCCCAAGCGCTGGCCTGGACCGTGAGCGAGCTGCTCGCGGCGCGCGTCGACCTGGCGCTTGCACCCGAGACGGCGATCGCCTTGCTGCCCCAGCAACTGCCCGAGGGCTTCTGGCAGGGCCTGGTCGATGCGTTCGCCGGCGAGCACGCCGCGCTGGTCGGCATCCCGCTCGGCAATGCCGAGAGCGGCTACACCAACTCGGCGATCGGGCTCTCGGGTGCGGCCCGCAGCGCCCCGGGCGGCTTCTTTCGCTACGACAAACATCACCTGGTGCCGTTCGGCGAATTCATTCCGCCGGGCTTTCGCTGGTTCGTCGACCTCATGAACATGCCGCTCGGCGACTTCAACCGCGGCCCGCTGGCGGCGCCCTCGTTCGAGGTTC
>JANONH010000028.1:0-3132 GCA_031420735.1 Methylibium sp. | reverse complement strand
CGCAGGCGCGGCGCATCAGCCTGCAGGGCGGCTCGACGCTCGCCTACCGCGAGCTGGTGTTGGCGCTCGGCGCCGACCCGATCCGCGTGCCGCTGGCGGGCGACGCGGCCGAGGCGGTGCTCTCGGTCAACGACCTCGACGACTACGCTCGTTTTGCCGAGCGGCTCGAAGGCGCCCAACGCGTGCTCATCCTCGGCGCGGGCTTGATCGGCTGCGAGTTCGCCAACGACCTGCTGGCGCGCGGCGTCGTGCCCACCGTGGTCGACCCGGCCGAGCGCGTGCTCTCGCGGCTGCTGCCGCCCGAGGCGAGCGCGCTGCTGCAAGCGCGGCTGGCCGCCGTCGGCGTGCAGTGGCGCCTGGCGGTGCACGCCACCCGCGTGGACCATGCTGCAGGCGGCCTTCGCGTGCGCCTGTCGGACGCCAGCGAGGTGCAGGCCGACGTGGTGCTGTCGGCCATCGGCCTGGCCCCGCGCGTGGCGCTGGCGCGCGCTGCGGGCCTGAACGTGCAGCGCGGCGTGGTGGTCGACCGCTTCCTCGCCAGCTCGCAGCCCCATGTGCACGCCGTGGGCGACTGTGCCGAGGTCGAAGGCCTGGTGCTGCCCTACGTCATGCCGCTCATGCAGCAGGGCCGCGCGCTGGCCGCCACCCTGGCCGGCACGCCCACGCCGGTGGTTTATCCGGCCATGCCGGTGGTGGTGAAAACGCCCGCCTGTCCGACCGTCGTCTGCCCACCGCCGCTGGGCGCCGCGGGAGCGTGGCAAATCGAGCCCACCGCCGACGGCTGCGTGGCCCGCTTCTTGGCGCCGGGCGGCCAGTTGCTCGGCTTCGCCCTGCTCGGCGCGGCGGTGGCGCAAAGGCAGGCCCTGGCGCAGCAGGTGCCGGGGCTGATCGGCTGAGCGGCTGAGCGACCAAGCGACCAAGCGAACGAGCGAACGAGCGAACGAGCGACCAAGCGACCAAGCGCGCTAACGCGCACCCGCCATTCGGTGAATCGCTGACCGCGCGGCGAGTGCGTGCACCGCTGCCTCGAGCCGCAAGACCCGGGCGTTTTGGCTAAAGTGGTCGCCCCGCTTCAGATCATTTCCAAGGAGTCCCCGTGGCCAAGAACCGCACTGCCGCTTCGCCCGTGAACATCGGCATTTCCGAGAAAGACCGCGCCGCCATCGCCAAGGGGCTCAATGCGCTGCTGGCCGATACCTACACCCTCTACCTCACGACCCACAACTTCCACTGGAACGTGACGGGGCCGATGTTCAACACCCTGCACACCATGTTTATGGCGCAGTACACCGAGCTGTGGACGGCGGTGGACCCGGTGGCCGAGCGCATCCGCGCGCTCGGCTTTCCCGCTCAAGGCTCCTATGCGCAGTTCGGCGCGCTGAGTTCGCTGCCCGACGTGCCGGCCGAGCCGCCCAAGGCGATGGAAATGGTGCGCATCCTCGTGCAGGGCCACGAAGCGGTGGCACGTACCGCGCGCGGCATCTTCCCGGTCGCCGACAAGGCCTCCGACGAGCCCACCGCCGACCTCCTGACCCAGCGCCTCACGGTGCACGAACAGGCGGCCTGGATGTTGCGCAGCTTGCTCGAAGATTGACGCGAGGGCGGGCAGGCGACGATCCCAAGCCCGACAGACTCCTTGTCCACTGAATCACTGAAATCGGATCGGCGCTGTGCGCGTGATACGGGCGCGTTGCGGCGTTGCGAAAGCTCGCCATGCCAATGGGCATTGCGGTGCTTCGCGCCTTGCATCGCATCCCGTCTCGCGCGTCCCTCGCCGCCCGTTTCAATGATTCAGCGGACTAGAGCAGCCAGTCGATCGGCAGCAGCGAAAGCAGCCACACCCAGGCGCGCTTGAGCCAGCCGGTCTCGGGCTCTTGCGTCAGCACGCGGGAGCCGGCGTCGGCATCTGTGGTCCAGCGCAGGGCGTCGTCGTCGAGCGACACGCGCCATGCCTGCTGCGGCACTTCGGTATCGAAGGCAACGCTCATGGCTTTGGCTAAACCGGCGTGCTCGATCACCAGGCCGATCTCGGTGTTGAGCCACTCCGAGCGCGGGTCGAAATTGAGCGAACCGATGAAGACCCGCTCGCTGTCGACGACGAAGCTCTTGGCGTGCAGGCTCGCCTCGCTCGAGGAGGCGAAGCCGAGCAGCCGCCCGCGCTGGCGGCCGGCGACGCGGGCCTCCTGTGCCTCGCCCGGCTTGGGCTTGAATTCGTAGAGCTCGACGCCGGCCGCAAGCAAGGCGCGGCGCCGCTCGGCATAGCCGGCATGAACGGCGGCAACGTCGGTGGCGGCCAATGAATTGGTCAGCACGCGCACGCGCACCCCGCGCTCGCGCAGCGCCCTCAATCCCGCCACGGCGTCGGCATCGGGCACGAAGTAGGGCGACACCAGCTCAATGCTGCGCTCGGCGCGGCCGAGCACGCGCTCCAGGCGCGGCATGATCATCTCGCGCGGGCTGGCCTGGTCGAGCACCTTGTCGGGCGGGTCGACCACGAGACCGGCCTTGCCCCAGGAAAAGTCGGCCGGCAGCGGCCCGCGCGCGCGCCAACGCTCGACGCGCGGCTTGTCGGCCAGCGAGGTCGCGTAGCGCTGCGCCTCGAGCGTCGCCCGCGCGTCGGCTTCGGCGGCCTCGGCGCTTGGCGGCGTAGTGACCCAACGCTGCAGTTCGGCCAGCGGGTAGGCCGAGGCGCTGTTCCAGTAGGCGTCGAAAGACTGCGCGACCGGCAGCACCACCGGCCCCACAGCCAGCACGTCGAGGTCGGAGAACTGCATGGCGTCGTCGTGGCCAAAGTATTCGTCGCCGGAATTGCGCCCGCCCAAGATGGTGGCTAGGCCGTCGGCCGTGAACACCTTGTTGTGCATGCGCCGGTTCAGGCGCTTGAAATCGGTCGCGAGGTCCCAAATGCGGCCGATGCCACCGCTGTGCGGGTAAGGGTTGAAGAGCCGCACTTCGACCAGGCGGTGCGCGTCCAGCCGGGTGAGCAGGGCGTCGAGTGCGGCGCTGCCGTTGTTGTCGTCGAGCAGCAGCCGCACCCGCACGCCGCGCTCGGCGGCGGCGCGCATGCGCTCGAGCAGCCAGCGCCCGGTGCGGTCGGCACGCCAGATGTAGCACTGCACGTCCAGGCTGCTG
>JANONH010000027.1:0-5406 GCA_031420735.1 Methylibium sp. | reverse complement strand
CACCAGGGCCAGGCTGCCTTCGGCGCTGGCCTGCCAGTGGTCGAGCTTGCCCTTGAGCGCGGCCTCGATCTCGGCGCCGAAGCGGCGGTCGACTTCGGCGTCGAGGGCCTTGTCTTTGGTAAACCACTCCGGGCGGGCCGCTTCGGCATCGCCGAACCAGAAGCGCAGCAGCGCGTCGGCCTCGGGCGCCAGGTGGGCCGCGGCCGCCGCCGGCTTGTGTGACTCGTTCATTGCGGATCCATCTCCAACTCCATCTCACGGCGAAAAGCCGCCGCCGCATTGCCCGGCTCGATGTCGACGTCAAACCAGCGCACGGGCTGCCCGGCCGCGACGTCGGCCTTGAGCTTGAGGCCATGCGCGAGGCCAAGCGGCAGCAATGCGCCTGCCACCGAGGCCCGAGCCGGCATGAGCTTGCCGTAGACGGTGTAGCCGCCCTCGCCGTCGAGCAACTCGCCCGCGCGCAGGGCGCGCTTGGCAGTGGCCACGACGTCGGCGCGCCAGGCATTCGCACAGCCGGTGGGCTCGCCGCGCAGGCCGACACTGGCCACGCTGATGCCGAGCTCCAGGCCAATGAGATGAAAGGGTTTGTACATCGACGAATATTCGCCGCTCGCGTCGGTCACGAGGCCATATTCCTTGAAGCAGCGACGAACGTAGTCGCTGTCCGCGGAAAAAGTCACGTAAACGCCCCAGCGCAGGTCGCGAAACACCGGCCGGCCGTCGCGCTCGACCGAAGAAATCACCTCCACCTGGCCGCGCTGCTCGAGCAAGCCGCCGTCGGCGCGCGGCTTGAGCAAGCGGGCGAGGTCGTCGACGCCGCAAGGCGGGAACTCCAGGCCGCCTGCGGCCGGCACGAGGCCGCAGGCGTTGGCGACCGCCGCCATCTCGATGGCGCTCTTGGTGCCGTCGAGGAAGCTGTTGAACATCTGTGCGTTCATGCCACCGGCTGCGGCCGCCTCGGCGCTGAGGCCGTAGTGCTGCCACACGGTGTCGGGCGTGCTGGCGTGGTAGCTGGGCAGGTACTTGGTGCCCTTGCCCGCGGCCACCACTTCGAAGCCGGCGCTGCGCGCCCAGTCGACCAGTTCGCAGATCAGCGCCGGCTGGTCGCCGTAGGCGAGCGAGTAGACGATGCCGGCCGCGCGCGCCCTTTTCGCCAGCAGCGGCCCGGCCAGGGCGTCGGCCTCCACATTGACCATGACGATGTGCTTGCCGTAGCGGCAGCAGGCCAGCACGTGGGCAATGCCGGCGGCCGGCGAGCCGGTGGCGTCGATGACGACGTCGATGGCGTCGCTCTCGATCACGGCCGGCGTGTCGTCGGTGAGGAAGGTGGTGCCCTGGGCCCGCGCCTCGGCCAGCGAGCGCGCGCCCAGACGATCGGCGGCCCAGCCCACGCCGAGCAGGGCCGCGCGCGCACGCGCCGGGCTCAGGTCGCAAACGGCCACGAGGTGGATGCCCGGCGTGCGCCGCGCCTGGCTCAGGTACATGGAGCCGAACTTGCCCGCGCCGATGAGTGCCACACGCAGCGGTTTGCCCTCGGCCGCGCGCGCAACGAGCTTGGCATGCAGGTTCATGCGCAGACCTGCCGCGTGGGCTGCAGCAGCAGGGGCGAGGTCTTCAGTTCCTCGGCCGGTGTGCCGTCGGCCCAGGGCAACGCCACCGGGTAGGGCGTGGTGAGGCAGTCGTCGGGCAGGCACTCGATGGGCGTGAAGTCGCGGTGCGCGACGTAGCCCACCCGCTTGTGGCGGCGGATGTGGTTGGAGACGGCGCACAGGCTCAGGTAGACGCTCACCCGGTGCCACGGGCTCAGGTTGGAGCCGCTGGCGTGCACCAGGCAAGAGTGAAACATGATCATCGAGCCGGCCGGCCCCTTGGGCGCGACGATGCCGCCCTCGCGACCGCCGGCCTGCTGCACCAGTTGCGCCACCGCAGCGTCGTCGATGGTCCACAGCGGATAGCTGGTGGTGGTGAGGTCGTGGCCGGCGGGCAGCGCACCCAGGCGGTGGCTGCCGGGGATGAACATGAGCGGGCCGTTGAACTCGTTCACCTCGTCGAGAAAGATCGCGACGTTCATGGCGCGCGGCGTGGGCATGAGGTCGTCATTGAGCCAGGTGCCGTAGTCCTGGTGCCACTGCCAGACGTCGCCGCTCGCGGCCTGCTTGCCGTTGATCTTGAACTGGTGCATGTAGAGCGCCTCGCCGAACATCTGCCGCACCGGCTCGATCATGCGCGGGTGGCGTGCCAGCCGCGCGAACGGCGCGCTGTAGAGGTGGGCGGCAAAGTTGGTGCGCACCGCCTGGCCATTTTTCTCGCGCACGTTTTCAGGCCGCTGCATGGCGTAGAGGCGCGGCACTTCATCGCTGAGCGTGCTTATTTCTTCGGGCGTGAACAGCGCGGGAAAGAACAGGTAGCCGTCGCGGTCGAAGCGCGCGAGTTGTTCGGCGTCGAGTTTCATGCAGGTCTCCTTTTGTCAGGCATTCCAGGGAGCGTCGGTGGCCGGCTCCATAGCGTAGCGCCGCAGCGCCTCGCCGGCCACCGAGCGCTCGATGCGGCCCTCGCGCGCCAGCGCGTACAGCGCCGCCAGCACGACGCTGTGGCGGTCCACCTCGAAGTGGCGGCGCAGCGCGGCGCGCGTGTCGCTGCGCCCGAAGCCGTCGGTGCCGAGCGACCCACGTCGCGCGCCTCGCGGGCGAGCTCGCTGAAGCTGGTGACGCTGAAGACTTCGCTTTCCACCTGCCAGTCGGCCGCCAGCAGCTCGGCCGCCGCGATCACTTCGTGCAGGATCGCGCCCGAGCCGAGCAGGCGCACGCCGGCGCGCGCATTGGGCGTGTCGTGGTGCGCGTGCAAGACCATGCCGCGCAGCACATCGGCATGCGCGGCGGCCGGCAGCGAAGGCTGCGCGTAGTTCTCGCTCATGAGCGTCACGTAATGGAACTCGTCGCACTGCTCTTCGAGCATGCGGCGCGCAGCGTGGTCGACGATCACCGCCAGCTCGCCGGCGAAGCACGGGTCACAGGCGCGGCAGTTGGGCACCTGCGCCGCCATCACGAGGCTGCTGCCGTCCTGGTGCTGCAGGCCCTCGCCGCCGAGCGTGGTGCGGCCGGCGGTGGCACCAAACAGGAAGCCGCACGCGCGCTGGTCGGCGGCGGCCCAGATCGGGTCGCCCACGCGCTGGGAGCCGAACATCGAGTAGTAGATGTAGATCGGCAGCAGGCTCATCCCATGCACGCTGTAGGCGGTGGCGGCCGCCGTCCACGACGCCAGCGCGCCGGCCTCGGTGATGCCCTCTTCGAGCAGCTGGCCGTCGCGTGCCTCGCGGTAGCTGAGCATCGAGCCGGCGTCTTCGGGTTCGTAGAGCTGGCCGTCGGGCGCGTAGATGCCGATCTGGCGGAACAGACTGGCCATGCCGAAGGTGCGCGCCTCGTCGGCGACGATGGGCACGATGCGCGGGCCGAGCGCGGCGTCTTTGAGCAGGCCCGAGATCATGCGCACCGCGGCCATGGTGGTCGACATTTCCTTGCCGTCGGCGTCGAGCGCAAAGGCGCCCCAGCTTGCCAACGGCGGCACGGCCAACGGGGGTGCATGGCGGCGTCGCTGCGGCAGCGCGCCGCCGAGCGCGGCGCGACGCTCGCGCAGGTACTGCATCTCGGCGCTGTCGTCCGCGGGGCGATAGAAGCGCAGCGCGGCCAGGTCGGCGTCCGACAGCGGCAGCGCGAAACGGTCGCGAAAAACCTCGAGCGCGTCGAGGTCGAGCTTCTTGGCCTGGTGCGAGGTCATGCGCGACTCGCCCGCGCCGCCCATGCCGTAGCCCTTCTTGGTCTTGGCCAGGATCACCGTCGGGCGGCCCTGGTGGTCGCGCGCGGCGGCGAAGGCGGCATGCAGCTTGCGCAGGTCGTGGCCGCCGCGCTTCAGGCCGTCGATCTCGGCCTCGCTCATGTGCGCGACGAGCGCCTGCACCTGCGGGTCCCGGCGGAAAAAGTGCTCGATGTTGTAGGCGCCGTCCTTGGCGCCGAGCGTCTGGTACTTGCCGTCCACGGTGTTGGCCAGCGCACGCAGCAGCACATGTTCGGTGTCGCGAGCGAACAGGGCGTCCCAGTCCGAACCCCACAGCACCTTGACGACGTTCCAGCCCGCGCCGGTGAACAGCGACTCGAGCTCCTGGATGATCTGACCGTTGCCGCGCACCGGGCCGTCCAGGCGCTGCAGGTTGCAATTGATGATGAAGGTAAGGTTGTCGAGCCGCTCGCGCGCGGCCAAGGTGAGGCCGGCGATCGATTCGGGCTCGTCCATCTCGCCGTCGCCGAACACGCCCCAGACGTGCCGGTCCTGCGTTGGCACCAGGCCGCGGTGCTGCAGATAGCGCATGAAGCGCGCCTGGTAGACGGCGCTGATCGGCCCGAGGCCCATCGAGCCGGTGGGGAATTGCCAAAAATCGGGCATCAGCCACGGGTGCGGGTAGGAGCTGAGTCCGCCGCCGGCCTGTTGCCCGGGTTCCAGGCTGCATTCCTGCCGATAGCGCGCCAGCTGCGCCTCGCTCAGCCGCCCTTCGAGAAAGGCGCGCGCATAGACGCCCGGCGCCGAATGCGGCTGGAAGTAAACCAGGTCGTCGGCTCGGAAGAAGTGGTTGAAGCCGACCTCGAAGATCTCGGCCGCCGAGGCGTAGCTCGCGATGTGCCCGCCGAGGTCGCCATAGGTCTGGTTGGCGCGCATCACCATCGCCAGCGCGTTCCAGCGCATCAGCACGGTGAGCCGTTCCTCGATTTCCAGGTCGCCGGGGTAGCGGCCCTGCTGCTCGACGGGCAAGGTGTTGCGGTAGGCCGGGTACGGCAGCACGTGCGGCACGATGCCCTGCTGCTGCGCCTGCTGCTCCAGTTGCTCGAGCAGGAACAACCCGCGCTCGCGACCGCCGCGCTGCACCACCGCCGCCAGCGCGTCGAGCCATTCGCGCGTTTCCTGCGGGTCGGTATCGAGGGCGGCGCGCAGCGGACCGGTGCCGGTTGAGCGGTCGTTCATCGCTCCATGCTAGCCCACTGAAACAGTGACATCGGCGCGCCGCTGTCCACCCGATACGGGCGCGCTGCGGCGTTGCAAACGCTCGCAATACCTGCCGGTATCGCTGCGCTTTGCGCCTTGCATCGCATTCCGTATCGTGTGTCCCTCGCCGCTCACTTCAACGGTTCAGCGGACCAACCGATGCCCTATCCGCCGACTGGCCCATCCTGCATAAAGCGCTGCAGCACATTCAGCGTGATGCGCGCGATGTCAGCGTTGCAGGGCAGGGCCTGCCCCCAGGCGATCGAGCCGGTCGAGAACACTGCGCCGCCATGAGTGGTGCCAAAAAGCGTGACATCGCCGCGGATCTGGAAATCCTGCGTTCCGCCCAGCCCTGGAAAGTTGAACATGATCTCT
>JANONH010000026.1:0-11575 GCA_031420735.1 Methylibium sp. | reverse complement strand
TGGGCGCCGCGGTGAACCCGCTGCCCGGCGGCGAGATCGTGCCGGCGCTGGACCGCGGCCTGATCGACGCGGCCGAGTTCAACAATGCCTCGAGCGACCGCACGCTGGGCTTCCCCGACGTTTCCAAGAACTGCATGCTGCAAAGCTTCCACCAGAGCGGCGAGCAGTTCGAAATTTTGTTTAACGGCGCGAAGTACAAGGCCTTGCCGCAAGACCTGCGCTCGATCATCGACTACGCCGTGCAGGCCGCCAGCGCCGACATGAGCTGGAAGGCGATCGAGCGCAATTCGCAGGACTACATCGAGCTGAAGAAGGTCGGCGTCAAGTTCTACAAGACGCCCGATGCCATCTTGCGTGCGCAACTCGAAGCGTGGGACAAGATCATCGCCAAGAAGTCGGCAGACAACGCCATCTTCAAGAAGGTGCTCGACTCGCAGAAGGCTTTCGCCGAGCGCGCGGGCCAGTGGCAAAACGACTACTTGGTTGACTTCTCGATGGCCTATAACCACTACTTCAAAAAGAAGGGCTGAGCCGCCACCACTCAGCCCACCAGCCATCCGGGCAAGCCGCCGGATGGCTGGTTTGCCTTTGCGGCCTGCATGTCGCCTCCGATGATATCCAACGACTCCTGCACACCGCCGACCGTTTCAGTACCTTCGCGGGCAAGGCCGCCGCGTGGCTGATCGTGGCCCTGATGCTCGTGGTGTGCACTGAAGTCTTCAAGCGCTACGCGCTGAACTCGCCGACCGCCTGGATCTACGACGTCAACAACATGCTGTACGGCACGCTGTTCATGATGGGCGGCGCCTACACGCTGGCGCACGATGGCCACGTGCGCGGCGATTTTTTCTACGGCAACATGAAGCCACGCACCCAGGCGTGGCTCGACCTCGTGCTGTACATCCTGTTTTTCCTGCCGGGCATCGGCGCGCTGACGTGGGCTGGCTGGACCTACTTCAACGATTCGCTGGCGATGAACGAGCAGACCTTCAACGCCACACCGTTGCCGGTGTACCCGTTCAAGTTCGTGATCCCGCTGGCCGGCGCGATCGTCCTGCTGCAAGGCATCGCCGAAATCATCCGCTGTGTCGTGTGCATCCGCACCGGCGTGTGGACGCCGCGGTTGAAAGACGCCGAAGAGATGGACGTCGTCGAGCAGCAGTTGGCCGGCAGCGAGTATGTTGACGAAGCTGCGCGCCGCGACATCGTCGAACGCGCCAAGAACATCGACGAAGCGGCGCACCAGCGCGGCGCCGGTGGGAGGGACCACACATGAGTCTGTGCATGCCAGGCGCAATTCGGCTTCGTTGCCGCTCGGCGGCACAGCGCGCAGCGCCGGGAGGGCAGCCATGAGCGACGCCGGCCTCGGCCTGACGATGCTGTGCCTGATCATCGTCGTCATCATGCTGGGATTCCCGACGGCGTTCACGCTGATGGGCCTGGGCATGGTGTTCGGCTTCATCGCTTTCTACGACCCGTCGATGCCGTGGTTCGACAACCGCATCTTCGACCTGATGGTGCAGCGCGCCTTCGGGGCCATGACCAACGAGACGCTGCTGTCGATCCCGCTGTTCGTGCTGATGGGTTACGTCATGGAGCGCGGCGCGCTGGTCGACAAGATGTTCCACAGCGTGCAACTGGCGTTTCGCAATGTGCCGGGCTCGCTGGCGGTCACGACGCTGATCATCTGCACCTTCTGGGGCATCGCCAGCGGGCTGGTCGGCGCGGTGGTGGTGCTGATGGGCGTGATTGCTCTGCGCCCGATGCTCAACGCCGGCTACGACACGCGGCTCGCAGCCGGCGTCATCACGGCCGGCGGCACGCTGGGCATCCTGATCCCGCCGTCGGTAATGATCATCGTCTACGCCGCAGTGGCTGGGCAGTCGGTCGTCAAGTTGTATGCCGCGGCAATGTTCCCGGGCTTCTTCCTGGCGCTGCTGTACCTGATCTACGTCATCGGCTGGTCGATGATCGACCCGAAGGTGGCACCGAGGTTGCCGCCGGAGCAGCAGCGCGCGCCGATCTCGCCCTGGGTCGCGCATGTTTCGGCGAGCTATTCGCAGCGCATGTTGCCGGCGCTGCTGCGCGCCGTGGCAGCACCGGCGCGCGCCTTGGCTGGCGGCTCCGACGGCCTCTGCATCACCTGGCTCCAGCTCCTGCGGGCGCTGCTGCGCGCACTGATACCGTTGTGGCTGGCGCTGCTGGGCCTGGGGACCGCGTGGTGGTACGTGACGATCCATTCGCAGAAGGGCGAAGACGCCGTGCCGGCGAGCATGCAGTTGTCGCAAGCAGAGGGCAAGGGCGCGGCCGGCGGCGGTTTGGCAGAGCCGCCCGGCAGCAGCGGCCTGCAAGAGCCGCCCGGCGACGGCAGTGCCGACACGCCGTCCGACGACAGCGGCGGTTTGCAAGCGCCACCCGGCGCAGAAAACGAGGGCGCGACCGCCGTGGCCCCGGAAGGCTTGCAGCAGATGGGCGGCGGGCAGCCCGATGCGCCCAAGACGCAGGCCGTTCCCGACGCTTTCTACATCGGCTTCGGGTTGTCGGTGGTGTTTGCGCTCGGCCTGCTCGTCTGGTACTACCTGAAGTTCGACGCCGAACAGTACGAAATCCTCACGATGCTGGTGTCGTCGGTGATGCCGCTCGCCACGCTCACTGCGGTGGTGCTGGGCGTGATCCTGTTCGGCATCACCACCGCGACCGAATCGGCCGCGGTCGGCGCGGCCGGCGCGTTCTTGATGGCTTTCCACGCACGCACCTTGAACTTCCAGCGCATCAAGGAAGCGGTGTTCCTGACCGCCAAGACGACGTCGATGGTGTGCTGGCTGTTCGTCGGATCGGCGCTGTTCTCGGCTGTCTTTGCGCTACTGGGTGGGCAGCGCTTGGTCGAGCAGTGGGTGCTGGCGATGGACCTGACGCCGCTGCAGTTCATGCTGCTGTCGCAGGCCATCATCTTCGTGCTCGGCTGGCCGCTCGAGTGGACCGAGATCATCGTGATCTTCGTGCCAATTTTCCTGCCGCTGCTGGCGCACTTCCAGATCGATCCGATGTTGTGGGGCGTGCTGGTGTTCGTCAACCTGCAGGCGGCTTTCCTGTCGCCGCCCGTGGCGATGTCGGCCTTCTACCTCAAGGGCGTGGCGCCGTCGCACGTCACCATCAACCAGATCTTCGCCGGCATGATGCCCTACATGTTTATCGTCATCGTCTGCATGGTGTTCATGTATGTGTGGCCGGGCCTGACCCTGTGGCTGCCGAAGTACCTCTACGGCGGCTGATGCGCAATGAACGCCAAGACACCGCTCGACTTCTATTTCGACTTTTCCTCGCCCTACTCCTACATCGCCAGCGAGTGGGTGGAGGCGGTGGCGGCGCGCCATGGCCGCACGGTGCAGTGGCACGCCATCCTGCTGGGCGCCACCTTTCAGGCGGCGGAGCTGAAAAGCCCCGTGGCCTACCCGCTCAAGCGCGAGTATTCGCTCGCCGACTTCACCCGCTCGGCGCGCTTCGAGGGCGTGCCGCTGCAAATGCCGCCGAGCTTCCCGATCCCGACGCAAAACGCCGCGCGGGTGTTCTGGTGGCTGCATGCCGAAGACCCGGCGCGCGCCACCGCCTGGGCCCACGCCGGCCTGCGCGCCTACTTCACGCGCGCCGCGATGCTCAGCGAGAGCGAGCCGCTGCGCTTGCTTTGCAGGCAAGCCGGGCTCGACCCGACCGCCGCCGAAGCCGCGTGGAGCGACCCGCTCTGGAAGGCCCGGCTCAAGCAGGAAAACGACGCCGCCATCGCCGCGGGCATCTTCGGTGCGCCGGCCTTCGTGATCGACGGCGAGCTGTTCTGGGGCAACGACCGCAAGCCGCAGATCGAGCGCTGGCTCGCCAGCGGCCCGTTCTAAATGCGGGCGGGCCGCGCCGGCCAGTCGCCAGCCGGCTGCAGGCCGCGGCGGCCGCGGACGCGCCGCCCTGGCTACAATTGACGTTGACGTAAACGTCAATCGACGGAGTGGCCTCTCGCCGCCCGCAGGAGGTGTGAATGGCGGCCCTGGAAACCAAGCTCGATGCGCGCGGCGAGGACTTCAAAGCCAATGCGCGCGCCATGCAGGCCCTGGTCTCGGACCTGCACGCGCGGCTCGCCAAGATCGCGCTCGGCGGCGGCGACGCTTCGCGGGCGCGCCACCTTGCTCGCGGCAAGCTGCTGCCGCGCGAACGTGTCGAGCGGCTGCTCGACCCCGGCACACCCTTCCTCGAGATCGCGCCACTGGCCGCGCTCGGCGTCTACGTCGAAAAAGACGGCAGCGACACCGCGCCCTCGGCCGGCATCATTGCCGGCATCGGCCGCGTGGCCGGCGTCGAATGCGTGATCGTCTGCAACGACGCCACCGTCAAGGGCGGCACCTACTACCCGCTCACCGTCAAGAAGCATCTGCGCGCGCAAGAGATCGCGCAGCAGAACCGCCTGCCCTGCATCTACCTGGTCGACAGCGGCGGCGCCAACCTGCCCAACCAGGACGAGGTCTTCCCCGACCGCGACCACTTCGGCCGCATTTTCTACAACCAGGCCAGCATGAGCGCCGAGGGCATACCGCAGATCGCGGTAGTCATGGGCTCCTGCACCGCGGGCGGCGCCTACATGCCCGCCATGAGCGACGAAACCGTCATCGTCAAGGAGCAGGGCACCATCTTCCTGGCCGGCCCGCCGCTGGTGGCCGCCGCCACCGGCGAAGTGGTGAGCGCCGAAGACCTCGGCGGCGGCGACGTGCACACCCGCCTTTCGGGCGTGGCCGACCACCTGGCCCATGACGACCGCCATGCGCTGGCCCTGGCGCGGCAGATCGTCGGCCACCTCAATTGGCAGAAGCCGGTACAACTCGCCTTACGCTTGCCCGAGCCGCCGCGCCACGACGCCACCGAACTCTACGGCGTGGTGCCCACCGACACGCGCAAGCCCTACGACGTGCGCGAGATCCTCGCGCGCATTACCGACGGTTCCGAATTCGCCGAGTTCAAGGCGCGCTTTGGCACCACCCTCGTCACCGGCTTCGCGCACATTGAAGGCCAGCCGGTCGGCATCGTCGCCAACAACGGCATCCTGTTCTCCGATTCGGCCATGAAGGGCGCGCACTTCATCGAGCTGTGCTGCCAGCGGCGCATACCGCTGGTGTTCCTGCAGAACATCACCGGCTTCATGGTCGGACGCAAGGTGGAGGCCGAGGGCATCGCCAAGCATGGCGCCAAGCTGGTCACGGCGGTGGCCACGGCGACGGTGCCCAAGTTCACGGTCATCGTCGGCGGCAGTTTCGGCGCCGGCAACTACGGCATGTGCGGGCGCGCCTATTCGCCGCGCATGCTGTGGATGTGGCCCAACGCGCGCATCGGCGTCATGGGCGGCGAGCAGGCCGCCAGCGTGCTGGCCACCGTGCGCCGCGACGCCGTGCTCGCCAAGGGCGGAAGCTGGAGCGACGAGCAAGAGCGCGCCATCAAGCAACCGATCCTCGAGCAGTTCGAGCGCCAGGCCCAGCCCTACTACGCCAGCGCCCGCCTGTGGGACGACGGCGTGATCGACCCGGCCGACACGCGGCGCGTGCTGGCGCTGGCCATCAGCGCGAGCCTCAACGCGCCGATTCCCGAGCAGCCCCGCTTTGGCGTCTTTCGCATGTGAGCCCGTGGACAACGCACACATCACCCCCGAACACGAACTGCTGCGCGAGCAGGTCGCGCGCTTCATCGCCCGCGAGGTCGAGCCGCACGCGCTGGCCTGGGAAGAAGCCGGTTTCACGCCGCGCGAGGTCTTGCGCAAGCTCGGTGCTGCGGGCCTGCTCGGCCTCATGCACGCGCCCGAGCACGGCGGCGCCGGCACCGACGCGCTCACCAACCTGGTGTTCGCCGAGGCCTTGTCGCAGTCGACCTTCGGCGGCTTCATCGTCACCGTGCTGGTGCACACCGACATGGCCAGCCCCCACCTGCAGCTTGCCGGCACGCCCGCGCAGCAGGCGCGCTGGATGCCCGGCATCAACCGCGGCGAGCTGATCACGGCGGTGGGCATCACCGAGCCCGGCGCCGGCTCCGACGTCGCGGGCCTGGCCACCACCGCGCGGCGCGAGGGCGACCAGTGGGTGCTCAACGGCACCAAGCTCTTCATCACCAACGGCGTGCATGGCGACCTCTACTTCATCGCCGCGCGCAGCGGCCCGGCGCGGCACGCGATCTCGATGTTCGTCGTCGAGAAAGGCACGCCCGGCTTCAGCGTCGGGCGCGCGCTCGACAAAACCGGCTGGCGCTGCTCCGACACCGCCGAGCTGGTGTTCCAGGACTGCCGCATCCCGGCCTCCCACCTGCTCGGCGAAGAGCACCGCGGTTTCCAGTCGGTGATGAAGAACTTCCAGACCGAGCGCATCGCGCTGGCTGCCATGGCGGTGGGCCATGCGACGCAGGCGCTGCGCCTCACGCTCGACCACGTGCGCTCGCGCCAGGCCTTCGGCGCCGCGCTGTGGGACAAGCAGGTCATCCGCCAGCGCCTGGCCCTGCTCGACGCCAAGACGCGCGCCACGCGCAGCTACATGTACCACTGCGCCTGGCAAGTGACGCAAGGCCAGGACGTGGTGCAAGACGTCTCCATGCTCAAGGCGCTGAGCGGCGAGCTGGTCAACGAAGTGGTGCAGACCTGCCAGCAGTTCCACGGCGGCATGGGCTACATGCACGGCATGGCCATCGAGCGCCTGTGGCGCGACGCCCGCATCCTGGCCATCGGCGGCGGCGCGACCGAAGTCATGCTCGACGAAGCCGCCAAGCGCTACTGAAGGCCACGCCGTGAGCCGCCCGACATGAACGACCCGCGCATCCTCATCACACGGCCGGCCGACGGCGTGGCCCGCATCACGCTCGCGCGCCCGCAGCTTCGCAACGCCTTCGACGACGCCACCATCGCCGCCCTGACCGCGGCTTTCGCCGACGCCGACGCCGACGCCGGCGTGCGGGTGGTGGTGCTCGCCGCCGAAGGCCCGGCGTTCTGTGCCGGCGCCGACCTGCACTGGATGCGCCGCATGGCGGGCTACTCGCGCGAGCAAAACCTGGCCGATGCCGCCGCCCTGGCCGAGATGCTGCGCACCATCGCGGCCTGCCGCAAGCCCACCATTGCGCGCGTGCAAGGCGATGTCTACGCTGGCGGCATGGGCCTCGTGGCCGCCTGCGACATGGCGGTGGCGGTCGACACGGCGCGCTTTTGCCTGAGCGAAGTCAAGCTCGGCCTGGTACCCGCGACCATCGGCCCCTACGTGATCCGCGCGATGGGCGCGCGCGCCGCACAACGCTACTTCCTGACGGCCGAGCGCTTCGATGCCGCCACCGCGCTCGCCCTGGGCCTGGTGCACGAGAGCGTGGCGCCGGCGGCGCTCGACGACCGCGTGCAGACGCTGGTCGGCGCCCTGCTCGAGGCGAGCCCCGAGGCCCTGGCTTTGTGCAAGCGCCTGCTCCACGAAGTGAGCGGCCGGCCGCTCGACGCCACGCTGATTGCGCGCACCGCCGAGATCATCGCCGACTCGCGCACCAGCGCCGACGGCCGCCACGGTGTCGAGGCCTTTCTCGCCAAAACCAGGCCGCGCTGGCAAGCTTGATGTCGCACGTGCTCGAGCGACTGCAGGGCCTGACCGGCGGCCAGCCGTCGTCGTCCAATTGAGCAAGCCGTTGAACCCAGCAAGCGTAGCGAGCGGCGGTCGAGCCGCGGGAGCCTGAAGTGTTTAAAAAAATCCTGATTGCCAACCGCGGCGAGA
The DNA here is from genome assembly GCA_031420735.1 of Methylibium sp. Classification (GTDB taxonomy): domain Bacteria; phylum Pseudomonadota; class Gammaproteobacteria; order Burkholderiales; family Burkholderiaceae_C; genus Methylibium. Next base: position 3,818 of record JANONH010000026.1, on the reverse strand, counting down.
TCGCCTGCCGCGTGGCTGCCACCGCGCGCCGTCTGGGGGTGGCCAGCGTGGCCGTCTACTCCGACGCCGTTGCGCTGCCAAAGCACGTGCTGGCCTGTGACGCGGCGGTGCGCATCGGCGCCGCGGCGCCGCGCGAAAGCTATCTGCATGCCGAACGCATCCTCGCGGCGGCGCTCGCGAGCGGCGCAGAAGCGGTGCACCCGGGCTACGGCTTCCTAAGCGAAAACGCCGGTTTCGCGCGCGCCTGCGCGGCGGCCGGCGGGGTCTTCATCGGCCCGCCGCCGGGCGCGCTCGAGGCGATGGGGCGCAAGGCCGAAGCCAAACGCCTCATGGAGTCCGCGGGCGTGCCGCTGGTGCCGGGCTACCACGGCGCCAGCCAAGATGCGGCGCTGTTGCGCCACGAGGCGGCCCGCATCGGCTACCCGGTGCTCATCAAGGCCAGCGCCGGCGGCGGCGGCAAGGGCATGCGGGTGGTCGTGGCCGACGCCGACTTCGACGCCGCGCTCGCCTCCTGCCGCCGCGAGTCGATGGCCAGCTTCGGCGACGACGCCGTGCTCGTAGAGCGCTACGTGCAGCGGCCCCGCCACATCGAGGTGCAGGTGTTCGGCGACGCCCACGGTCACTGCATCCACCTGTTCGAGCGCGACTGCTCAGTACAGCGCCGCCACCAGAAGGTGCTGGAAGAAGCGCCCGCACCCGGCATGACGCCGGCACTGCGGCAGCGCATGGGCGAGGCGGCCGTGGCGGCGGCACGCGCCGTCGACTACGTGGGCGCCGGCACGGTGGAGTTCATCGCCGAGCACGACGTCGCCGAGGGCGGGCGCTTCTACTTCATGGAGATGAACACGCGCCTGCAGGTCGAACACCCGGTCACAGAGGCCATCACCGGCATCGACCTGGTCGAGTGGCAGTTGCGCGTGGCGGCCGGCGAGCCGCTGCCGCTGCGGCAAGACGAACTCACGCTGCGCGGCCACGCGATCGAGGCGCGACTGTGCGCCGAAAACCCCGACGGCGGCTTCCTGCCTTCGACCGGCCGACTCGCGGTGTTGCGCTGGCCGGCGCACGTGAGCTTTCGGCGCAACGCGGGCGGCGAACCCGCGCACGAGGCGGCGGCCGTGCGCGTGGACGCCGGGGTGCTCGAAGGCGACACCATCTCGCCGCACTACGACTCCATGATCGCCAAGCTCGTGGTCTGGGGCAAAGACCGCCCGCAGGCGCTGGCGCGGCTCGCGCGTGCGCTGCACGAAACGCACATCGTCGGGCCGCACACCAATGCCGCCTTCCTGTTGCGCGTGGTCCGCAGCCAATCTTTCGCGAGCGCCGACCTCGACACCGGGCTCATCGAGCGCGAGCGCGCCGTGCTGTTCGACGTCGCACCCCTGCCGCTGGCGGTGGCCGCGGCTGGCGTGGCGGCGCAGTGGCTGCAGCGCAAGCGGGCCAGCGAGGACGCCGACCCCTGGACGCGTCACGACGGCTGGCGGTTGTTCGGCGGCGCCGCGTGGAGCCTGGATCTCGAGGTCGCCGGTCAGCACCATGCCGTGCGGATCGAGCGCGCCCGCGACGGCGCCATGCTGCTCGTGGTGGCGGCTGAGCGCCTGGCCTTCGCATCCGCTGCGCTTGGCGAGGACCGCCATGACGTCGTGCTCGGCGAGCGGCGCTTCACGCTGACCGTGCATGCCTTGGCCGATGGCGGCCTGACCGTGTTCGCGCCCGAGGGTTCGGCCTTGCTGCGCGAAGTCGACGTCCTCGCGCAGGCCGGCCATGTGGCGCAAGCCGGTCGGCTCACCGCGCCCATGCCGGGCAAGGTGGTCGCCTTCCTCGCCCGCGCGGGCGAGCCCGTCAAACGCGGCCAGGCCTTGGCGGTGATGGAAGCCATGAAAATGGAGCACACGCTGTGCGCGCCGAGCGATGGCACCGTCACGGCGCTGCGCTTTGCGGCGGGTGAACAAGTGGCCGAGGGCGAGGCCCTGCTCGACTTCGAGCCGGCATGAGCCGTTGCGCGCGGCGGCCCGAAGGGGCACTCGCTCGCGCTTGGCGGGACAGCGCGGTCGCCGCCGCGGGTTCGCTTCGCACAGCGCCACGGCCGGCTTCGCTCGGGCGAGGCGGCATCCTCTTCGCCGCGCAGTGGCTTGCAGTGTTTTGGGTCGACCGCAGGGCCGTATCAATGGCGCCGGTCGTGGCCCGTGCCGGCCCAGCGCGACCCCGCAATGCGGCCGCGGACCGCGTTGGTGCGGCCGACGGCCTCGATCAGCCCCTGGGTCGCGCGCTCGTCGGCTGCCGTCTTGCCGCGCTGCGCAGACAGCACGCCGAAGCCGAGTTGCGCGAGCGCCGCGCGCGCCTCGCCCGCGGCCACGGCAAGGTGGGCGCGGGCATCCTCGGCCGCGCCGAGGTCGTCAAAGCGGTCGGCCAACTCGACCAGCGACTCGCCGCCCACGCTTCTGCACAGCATGACGATGTGGTCGGCATAGCTGCGCTCGCGCAGCATGCGGCCGATGTCGGCGCCCTCGCCCACGGCGCGCAGCAACAGAAAATGAATGCGGGTGGCCAAATGCAAGCGGTTGAGCAAGGCGGTCATCACGGATCCTCTTCGGATGAACGCGATCTTGCCGCCAAGACGGCGGCCGGCCCATCCCCGAGAATGGGGTATCGGACCCTGCAAGTGCGGGGTATCGAGGCGCCACCCCGGCGTTTCTTGGAGAACTAGGACGCGATGTTGCCCAGCCGTGTGACGTTGGTGGAGGTCGGCCCGCGCGACGGCCTGCAGAACGAGCCGCTTGCCGTGGGCACGGCGAGCAAGATCGAGCTGGTGCGGCGGCTCGCTGCGGCCGGCCTCGCCGAGATCGAGGCAACCAGTTTCGTGAGTCCGAAGTGGGTGCCGCAAATGGCCGATGCGGCCGAGGTCATGGCCGGCATCGAGCGCCGCGCCGGCCTGCGTATTGCGGTGCTCACGCCCAACCTCAAGGGCCTGCAGGCGGCCTTGGCGCTGCCGCGCGAGCACTGGCCCGACGAGATCGTGGTGTTCGGAGCCGCCAGCGAAACCTTCAGCCGGCGCAACATCAACTGCGGCATCGACGAGTCGATCGAGCGCTTTCTGCCGGTGGTCGCCGCCGCGCGCGCAGCCGGGCTCACCGTGCGCGGGGCGATCTCTTGTGCCGTGGCCTGCCCCTACGAAGGCGAGATCGCGCCCGAGCGGGTGGCGCATGTGGCGGGCCTCATGCGCGGCATCGGCGTGCAACACGCGGGCGTGGCCGACACCATCGGCATGGGCACGCCGCGGCGCGTGCAGGCGGCCATGGAAGCCGCGCTGCAGCACTTCGCGCTGGCCGACGTGAGCGGCCATTTCCACGACACCTACGGGCAGGCGATCGCCAACGTCTATGCCTGCCTCGAGATGGGCGTGCACCGCTTCGACGCCAGCGTCGCCGGCCTCGGCGGTTGCCCCTATGCCCAGGGCGCCAGCGGCAACGTGGCCACCGAAGACGTGGTGTTCCTGCTGCACGGCCTGGGCATCGACACCGGCATCGACGCAGGCGCGCTGGTCGACGCGGCCGGCTTCATCTGCGGCGTGCTCGGCCGCCGGCCGGCGTCGCGCGTGGCGCAGGCCACGCTGGCCAAGCGGTCGATGGCGCCGTCGCCATGAGCGTGCCCCCCGCGGGCCGTGCGCCCGACGCCACCGCGGGCGGCGTCCCAGACGTTTCGCCGGTGCCTTCGCCCTGCATCCAGGTCTGCCAAATCGACGCCGCGAGCGCTTGGTGCGAAGGCTGCCAACGCAGCCTCGACGAGATCGCCGCCTGGTCCGCGCTCGACGATGCGGCCAA